>CATLBO010000005.1 GCA_949879025.1 uncultured Hungatella sp.
CTTCTGGCACAGGAAATCGGCTGCTCTCCTGATCAGATTCTGGACTACGACATCTGTCTTTACAATCTGGACTCCTGTACTACCCTGGGCCTTGAAGGAGAATTCTTCACTGCTCCCCGCATCGATAACCTGACTTCTGTTCAGGCCTGTCTTTCAGCCATTGCTTCCGGCTTCCGCACAGGAGGCATCAATGTCATTTCCCTTTATGACAATGAGGAAGTAGGAAGCCGTACCAAACAAGGTGCGTTTTCCGCTGTCACAGACAGAGTTCTGGAAAAAATATATCTGTCCCTTGGATATTCCAGGCAGCAGTATTTAAATGCAGTTATGGACGGGTTCCTTTTATCCATGGACGTGGCCCATGCCATCCACCCAAACCACAAGGAAAAATGCGATATAAAAAACCAGATTTTCCCAGGAGACGGAATTGCAATAAAAATGGCTGCAGCCCAGTCCTACGCCACAGATGCTTCCTGCATCAGCGTTATTGAGGATATCTGCCGCCGCAGCCGTATTCCGTACAAAAAATTCTCCAACCGCTCCGACATAAAAGGAGGAGCCACTCTGGGTACTATTTCCTCCGCCATGCTGTCCATGAAGACCGTGGACATAGGCGTCCCTATTCTTGCCATGCATTCTGCCCGGGAGATTATGGGCACAAATGACCAGACAGCCTTAGTAGCTCTGGCTTCCGAATTCTTCTTGGTATAATTCAAAAAAATCCGATGTCACCACTTGTTCCCCGCCTTCAAAGGTAATCTGGGACCACTCCTCATCTGGAATGGACACCCTGTGTTCATTCTCAAACTGCCCGTAAATCTGCTGAAAGGCCCAGTTCTTACGTTCCTTGTAAATCTGGGCCTTTCTTTCCCTTGTAGCATCCATCTCATAATCATTGACACATTGAATAATGCAGTACATTCCGTCAGACTCCACAACAGGGCTGATTTCCCCTGATGCCAGGTTAAACGCTGCTTCCTCCAGGGCTTCTGGCTCCTCCCCCCGCCAAAGCTTCCGCTCCTGGGGGCTTGCTCCCGTCACATCCCTGACTACTGACGAAAAATCGCCGCCCTCTTCCATCATGCGCCCATAAATGGTTTCCGCCTTTACTCTGTCACCTGTTTCAGCCAGCCGTATGGTAATGACCTTTGCCTCGCTGTCGCTGACTTCCAGATCCAGCCCATCTGTCAGCACTTCCACCACCTTGTTGGCAATGTAATAATCCTCATACAAAATCACAGCATCTTCCTCTGAAATGCCTAAATATTCAATCTCGCTTCTGGACAAAGATGAATAATAATTTCTGGCCACTCTTCTGACTCTGTCCGCTTCTCTGCCGGACAAGGTAATTCCCCTGTCTTTTGCCAGCAAGGTCATGGTTTTCATATTTTCCAGGAATATGCGTACCTGCCCCAAAAAGTACCTGCCGAAGGTATCCCCGTCTTCCATAATAGCATCCCAGATCCTGTCTGTGTAAACCTGCTCATACCGGTTCCTCTCCGTTAATGCGATCACCATCATCTGGGATCTGGTATACCCCACTGTCTCCAATGTTTCCGCCCCGCTGGGAACTTCCTTTTGGGAACACCCACAGGCAAATAATACCAGCAAAATGGCAGTCAGAATGCCAATACACTTCCGTCTGTCTTTCTTTCTCATTTAAAAGATTCCTTTCCATAATGATCTCACACATGAGGTAAGGCCAGCCAACCCTTGTCAGAACCAATTCCGATAAATGAAATACTGCAAACCAGTGAACATGAGGCTACAGAAGCAGCTTAAGGATTTTCAGAACGCCGCCGTTTACATTGCTGTCAGCCTGGAACCTTGCAGCTTTTTTCACCTCTTCTCTGGCGTTGCCTACAGCAAAGCTGTAATACGAGCGTTCCAGCATCTCAATGTCATTTAGCTGATCGCCAAAAGCCATGGTTTCCTCCGGCTTTATATCCAGATTATCCTGCAAAACCTGAATCGCCTGCCCTTTGCACACCCCTGGAGCCATGGCATCCATCCACATGTCACCTGAAATCGTCATTTTCATCTGGCTTCCAAATTTGTCTGTCAGCCCCTTGACAGCTGCCTGAATCCCATGAGCCTTATAGGCAGACACTTTAATAATCTCATCAGAAACCTGAGTTAGGTCTTTCACCTTTTTTACCTGGAACTTATATCCGTTAATAATCCAATCTACAAACTCTTTATTTTCCGTATCCACATAGACCACGTCCGGCCCGCCTGCCATTACTTCCAATTCCGGACTCTTCCTGATCTCCCTGATCAGTTCCATGGCCGTATCCCGGTGAATGGGATTCAGAAAAAGATTTCTGCCATGGCACCCCACATAGGCCCCATTGTCAGATAAGTAAAACACTTTCTCTTTAATCGGTTCAAAAACAGCCTCGATACTGGCCCATTGCCGTCCGCTGGCTGCTGCAAACTGAATTCCCTTTTCCCGCAACTTTAAAATCACATCAAAAAATTCCGGATTCAGCCGATGCTCTCCGTCCTTTACCAGCGTTCCGTCAATATCGCTTGCTATCAGTTTAATCATATGATTCCTCCTCTTCCATCAACCGCTTCCACTCCTGCAGAACCCGTCCTACCGGAAGCCCTACTACATTATTATAATCTCCGCAAATCCCCTGTATATAAGCTGCAAACCTTCCCTGAATCCCGTATGCCCCTGCTTTATCCATAGGTTCCTCTGTCTGGGCATAGTCCTGGATCTCATCATTTGTCATAGGATACACAAAAACCTCTGTCTTCTCTGCAAAGGTAACCCCTTTGCTGCCTTTTTCCCCTTTGTAAATCAAAGTGACACCTGTATACACCTGATGGCTCCGCCCCTGAAGCAGACATATCATCCCCTTCGCTTCCTCATGGCTTTCAGGTTTTCCTAAAATCCGGCCTTCCACTGCCACAACCGTATCCGCTCCCAGTATCAGCGTCCCTGCAGGCACCTGAGCTGCCACGTCCTCTGCTTTCCGGGCGGACAGATCCATAACCACCTCTTTAGGTACTGCAGATGTGATCCGCTCTTCTATCCGGCTGGGCTTTACCTGCGGTTCAATCCCAATCTGGCAAAGCAGTTCCCGTCGTCTGGGGGAGCCTGAAGCCAGTATCATGGTTATATTCCTTATATCTGCAACCGTCATCTCCTCTGCATTTCCTTTCTGTGTAAATAACTCTTCCCATTATAAAACATTACAGGAACTTCTACGGATTATTTTACGATATCTGATGCAAATATTCAATGCATTTCCTCCTATGCCCAATAAAAAGGCGTCCGCCCTGCTTTTCGCTTACGGACGAACGCTTAACCTCCCTATGACCTGCTTTTGTTCCTCTCCCCGGGTTCGTATCTGATGCTGCAGGCACCATAAGAAATCTGTCAGATAAAACAGCACCAAAGTCACTGCCAGCCTTTTCTCAAACCTTTGAGGCACAAAACCAGTCAGATGCATCAAAAACCCGTTAAGAAACCGAAAATACACGATTCCCAAAAGCCCCCATCCAAGGCTGCTTTCCAGACAGATGATCCCTTTATAGTTAAACTTCTTCATGCTGTAGTCCCACCAGAAGCTGCCAAACAGCCGGATCATGGCCCTGGCAGTCACCAGTTCCATAACCGTAGCCATAATCATGGCCGCCATATACAGCTTTACCGTACTGTCAGCCAGGGGGCTTAAAAGAAAGTTGGCGCCAATAGCCCCAAAGCCGTAAATAATGCAAAAAGGCCCGTGGCCAAACCCCCGGTTCAGAACCGGAGTACGGTTTTCATAGGTGAGAACCACGCATTCCAGCAGATACCCCAGCAAGCTGCAGAGAAAAAACCAATTAATCATATAATAGACATTCATACTTCCCTCCACGTAAAACGCCTGCAGACATCCGGCAGGCATGGTAATATTTCACATGTTAGAGTATATCGCATCTTGTTTTAAAATACAAGTACAATATCTTAACGTTTTTCTAACATTCTTTTATTTTGCTGCTTAATAAGCCATATTTACCAGCAAAGCAATTGCAATCCCCAAAACTGCACCTGCAAACACCTGCAGCGGCGTATGTCCAACGAATTCTTTCAGTTTCTTCTGGAATTCGTGATTGTTCAGTTTAAAAAAATCCTGCTCTAAGATCATGTTGAGAAGCTTAGCCTGCTTCCCTGTTTCCTGACGCACTCCTATGGCATCATACATCACTACTGCCGCCAAAACAAAGCTGACTGCAAATTCCGGTGACGACACGCCACAGCAGATTCCGCTGGAAACCACCAGAGCGCAAACGGTCGAAGAGTGGGAACTGGGCATCCCTCCTGATCCCACAAGACGCTCTGGAGAAAAACCGTGGTTCAGAGTACAGTCAATAATGGTTTTCAGTACCTGGGCCACCACCCATCCGGTCACCGAACTGACTAGTATCTGATTCTCAAGCATTTCCTGCCACACATCCATCGTATTCTCCTGTCACCCCAGGCCTTCCCGGCCTATCCATCTTAAGAATTTCCAAAAATCCCAACCTTATATTCATGCAGCCGCTTTCCCGCAACTATGCTCTCATCCCATCTGTTTCGGCCAAACCGCCACCACAAGCCAGTCTTTGGCATGGCCGAAAAATTCCGTAAGCCCACACAGCTTATCCGCATATAAAATCGCATACCCTTCCCAGGACTTAGGCGGTATAGGCGTTAACGGCCACATATGCCTCAAAATCATGTCCTGTTCCTTTTTTGATACCTGAAAGTATTTCACAGCGTTGTTCATGGCTACCCTGGGATGGGTAAACCCGTGAAAATGTTCTCCTGTTTCCTTGGCATGGGTATGCCAGTCATACAAAAACAGATCATGAAGCAGCCCGGCTCTGGCCGCTGATCGGCTGTCCCATCCTCTGTTCCTGCATATCTCATAGGCAATATAAGAAACCTGTATGCAATGTTCCTTGCAGGTAGTATGGCCATGCTGGATAAACTGATCCATGGACTGAAACACCTTATTTTCTAAGATATCCCGAACACATGCCATATATTCCTCGTCCCTGCTCCATCGGGCGCTTTTCTGCAAAAGCTCTTCTTTCCTCATTCTCTCCCTGCTCATTCCCTGTTTCCTTCCCCAAAATATACCAAATACTATGATTACAAAGAGGCAGTTTGGCACAATCAGTGCAGGAAACGCACCTACTATGCCAAACCGCCCTATTGCCATTTAATCATTGTTTATAAGCAGCCCTTCTCAATAACCTATCAGCCAGTCATACAGCTCCTGATACTTAAGAGCTGAGGCATTCCAGGAATAGTCCTTAGCCATAGCTCTGTCAATCAGCTTATTCCACTCCCGTTTCTTATCATAGTAGACTCTCTCCGCATATCTGACAGACGCCAGCATCTCATGGGCATTATAATTAGTAAATGAAAATCCTGTGCCAGTGCCTTCAAATTCATTATATGGCTCAACTGTATCTTTTAAACCTCCTGTTTCCCTGACAATGGGAACCGTGCCGTAACGCAGGGCCATCAGCTGGCTCAGGCCGCAGGGTTCAAACAGGGACGGCATTAAAAACGCATCAGAAGCTGCATAAATCTTGTGAGACATAGGCTCGGAGTAATAAATCAGCGCAGCTACCTTGCCCGGATATTTCCATGCAAAATGGCGGAACATATTCTCGTAGCGCTCCTCGCCGGTTCCCAAAACCACCAGCTGAATGGCGTCGCTGCACAAGTCCTCCATCACATATTGGATCAGATCAAATCCCTTCTGGTCCGTCAGCCTGGATACAACGCCGATCATCATCCTGCCGTCATCCTCATCCAGCCCCAGCTCCCTCTGAAGAGCTCTTTTGTTTTTAATCTTCTCCTTGCGGAAATTCCTGGCATCATAAACCTGCTCGATCATGGAATCGGTAGCAGGATTGAAATCGTCATAATCAATACCGTTTACAATTCCTCTTAAGCTCCCGGAACGGGCTCTCATAAGGCCGTCCAGGCCCTCCCCGTAAAACGGCATCTTAATCTCTTCCGCATAAGTGTCGCTTACAGTAGTAATGGCATCTGCAAATACCACGCCGCCTTTGAGCAGATTGCCATCCTTATAAGCCTCCAGCTTATCCGGTGCAAAATAGTAATTGGAAAGCCCTGAAAATCTCTGGATGGTCTTTACGTCCCACACACCCTGGAACTTCAGGTTATGGATGGTGAATACAGACTTCATGTTGCAGAAGAACTCACCGCCGCGGAAACGATCTTTCAGGTAAACAGGGATCAGGCCTGTCTGCCAGTCATGGCAGTGTACCACATCTGGCTGGAATCCAATGACCGGCAGTGCGGAAAGGGCCGCATTGCAGAAGAATGAAAACTTCTCCAGATCATACAGCCAATCCCCATATGGCTTCGGACCGGAAAAATATCCTTCGTTGTCAATAAAATAGAAATGAATTCCCTCATGCTCATAATGCATGATTCCAACATAGCGGCTCTGTCCCATATAATCCATATAGAAATGGTCAATGTAGTCCATCTTATCACGCCACTCCTGCTTAATGCAGAGATACTTCGGAATCATGACTCTCACATCATAATACTCCTTATTAAAACACTTAGGCAAAGAACCGACAACATCCGCCAGCCCGCCGGTTTTAATAAAAGGCACAGCCTCTGAAGCAACAAACAAAATCTTTTTCATTTGAAATAACCTCCTCATTTGGAGCGAATCTCGCAACCCTTATAGCTTTAGTATACAACATTTTTGGGATTTTAGGAAGTACATTCTTGTATTTTGCAGTTGTTTTTGTTATTATTGGTCCCTAACTGCAAACCAAACCAGATATGCCGCAATAATTTTGTGCATTCTGCACAGTTGTAACCATACTTCCTTTGGCATCCCTATGTAGTGCCCCCATTCTTACAATCTTTTATAGTCCAGACGGATTTTATCGGAGAGAAGTGCAATAAATTCCGAATTGGTAGGTTTTCCTTTTCCATTGCTTACCGTATATCCAAAAATAGCATTAATAGTGTCCATGCTTCCCCGGCTCCATGCCACCTCAATGGCATGTCGGATCGCCCGTTCCACACGGCTTGGGGTCGTCTGATGCTTTTTTGCAATGCTGGGATAAAGCACTTTGGTCACAGAAGTCAGCATCTCCTGATCTTCAACGGAAATGGTAATGGCATCTCTTAAATACTGATATCCTTTGATGTGGGCCGGAACGCCAATCTCATGGAGAATCTGCGTCACGTCATTTTCCAGGTTCTGCTCCATATAGTCCAGCATGCTCTCAAAAGGCTTCACCTTGCGGGTTCCTGCCAGGTTCAGTCCTCTGGATTTATTCCCCCGGCCGCCGATCCGGCGTATCTTATCCACCAGCACCTCTTTTTTAAAAGGCTTCATTACAAAATAACTGGCTCCTATTCCGAATGCGTCTTCTGTCACATTCTCGCTTCCAGCTGCTGATACTACGATAAAACAGGGATTTTTATCTAAATTGCCTTCTGCTTTCACCTTTTCCATTACTTCCACACCGTCCATTCCCGGCATGATCACATCCAGAAGCACCACATCCGGCTTTGAATCCACAATCATCTTGTAAGCTTCATCGCCTGTTTTTGCATTTCCCACCACTTCGATTCCGTCTTCATTTTTCAGCATATCTTTCAATAATTCCATGGTTTTCGGGTTATCCTCTGCAATTGCAACGTTTAATGCTGTCATTTTGTGTCCTCCTTTTCGCTGGTAAGATGTATTATAGTCTGTCATTTTCCCTGCTTGCAACGAATTTCGACCGCAAGTTTCCCCTTATTTCGCATTTTTAAAATACAAACTTTCCCCCACAGATTCTCCCTAAAAATTCATAATTCCTATGTAACCTGTAACCTTTTTCGATCAACACCTCCTTCAGATATAAAACAGCTGGCACACCGCTTCTTACGCCAAAGCGCTGCTGCCGTTTTCGTTCTGTGAATAGCCTGATACTATGCATTCCTCGAAGGGTATTGCTTTACAAAACGCACTCTGCAAAGCAAAAAAGGCGCCTGCCAGACAGCGCCCTAAATCATCCGGTAAATAATCAGAGCCAGGGCTACGCCAATGATACTGGCCATTGTAATCCGAATGGTTAGTCCAAATGTAATGACAATCACTCCGAGATTGACAACAAGCGGTGAATCAAGTCCAAATGACTGTCCAAAATTCAGCCACGACACTCCGGGGATATTTTGTGCCACATCCCCCAAAAAGCTTCCCAGCACAATCCCGGACAGTAAAAGTACTAATAAAACCCAAAAGCTTTTATAACCCATCTTTTTCATTCCTCTCTTCTCACTTTAGTTTAGCACAACAAGAAAAATGTGACAACAACAAAATAACCTGTCTATCAAAAACTCATACCTTTTTCTATGCCTCTTGGCCTCAAAAGGAAAAAATTCTATAGGTTACGAAAAGGCTTTAAAACCAGGCAGCCTTGTACCTCTCATAAAAACCTGTAAAACGCCAATAATCCCGGAACCCGCTTTTTGGCGGACTTCCGGGATCTGAAATCTTGTTCTGTTCTAATAGGCCTTCTGGCAAAAGCTTCTATTCTTCTGCAACCATGTTTCCCCGCAGCTTTATCGCAAACAGAACTCCCACCATCAGCAAAATACCTGTGGGAAGAGCAATCCAGGCGCTCTGCACAAAGCCAGCAACAATATAGGTTACAAAAGATACTGCCGCAGCAGCCACTGCATAGGGCAGCTGAGTCGTCACATGGTTCACATGTTCGCACTGGGCTCCCGCTGAGGCCATAATCGTAGTATCAGAAATAGGGGAACAGTGATCTCCGCACACTGCCCCTGCCATACATGCAGAGATGGATATGATCATCAGCTGCGGATTGCTGTTCTGGAACACTGCCACAACAATGGGAATCAGGATTCCAAAGGTTCCCCATGAAGTCCCTGTGGCAAATGCCAGAAGACATCCCACCACGAAAATAATCGCAGGGAGGAAATTAAGGAATCCCTTTGCGCTGGCCTCCACCATGCCTGCCACATACACATCCGCCCCCAGGCTGTCTGTCATGGCCTTTAAAGACCAGGCAAAGGTCAAAATCATAATGGCGGGAACCATGGCTTTAAATCCTTCGGGTATACAGGCCATACATTCAGAAAATTTTAATATGCGGCGGATCTGATAAAGGCCGATGGTAATCAGCAGTCCGAAAAAGCTTCCGTATGTGAGACCCAGGGAGGCATCTGATTCTGAAAATGCAGTGACAAAATCTGTCCCTGCGAAGAATCCTCCTGTATACAGCATTCCGATGACACAGCAGATAATCAGGGAAATAATGGGAATCAAAAGGTCTATTACCGTTCCCTTCGCTTCCACAACTTCATCCTTTGCCAAGCCATATGGACGCCCTGGCGTTGTGTACAGATCTCCCTTCAGCGCATTGGACTCATGAATCTTCATGGTTCCGAATTCCTCTTTCATAAGAACCATGCCCACCATCATTACGATGGTCAGGATGGCATAAAAATTGTAGGGGATCGCCCGCATGAAAATGGAAAATCCGTCCTCTCCCTCTACGAATCCCGTGACTGCCGCTGCCCAGGAAGAAATAGGGGCGATGATGCATACTGGAGCCGCCGTAGCATCAATCAGATAAGCCAGTTTAGCCCTGGACACTTTAAATTTATCTGTTACAGGTCTCATGACGCTTCCCACTGTAAGGCAGTTAAAATAATCATCAATAAAAATCAGAACCCCCAGAAGGATGGTTGCCAATTGGGCTCCTACCCGGTTGTGAATCTTGGAAGCAGCAAACTGCCCGAAAGCAGCAGAACCTCCTGCTTTGTTCATCAGGCACACCATAGCTCCCAGAATTACCAAAAAGACCAGGATGCCTACATTATAGCTGTCAGACAGGGAGCCAATGATTCCGTCCTCAAAAATATGGGTAATGGTCATCTCAAAATTAAATCCTGAATACAGAAGACCTCCCATCAGAATTCCCACAAACAGGGAACTGTAGACCTCCTTGGTAATCAGGGCCAGGCCAATGGCCACAATGGGCGGCACCAGAGCCCAGAATGTGGAATACATAACCGGCACATACTCTGTCTCCTCCTCGGCAGCCAAGACCGTAATACAGCAGGCCAGGGCCAAAAGGAAAGCAGCCGCAATCGTGCCAAAAGCTTTCTTCTTTGTCATGTACATGATTTTCTCTCCTCTTTTCTTTTTGTGTTCGCTTATTTTTAAGGAAAGCTATCAGGCCTTGCTTTGGCTAAATTGCTTTCCGGATATAAAAACGCCACAAACATCTGTTCCCGCAAGGAAACGCGTTTGTGGTGTGTTAAAACCTGGAACCTGACAACACAGATAGCGCTCCACATACGTGACAGTACGCCGCATATTCTGCGTCGTCCCAGAACCTTATGCCTGAACCGGCAAAAAGCCCTTCGGCGAAATCCCCTTTCTCAGGAAACAGCGGTTCAGCTATGATCCCCTGATACTCTTGAATCCCGCACCTCTATCATGTTAAAATGTTTGCGGTTATTTTTATCTCGTTTATTCTATCATGACTTTCCCTAAAAGGGAAGCATATTTGCGGATCTTTTTCTTCATTTTCCAGACACCGGCTGCAAAGCGGCTGCAAAAAGATGGCTGCGAGTATTGCGTACCGGTCTGATTTAGAATATAATAAAAACAGTTACTTATTTTATGGATTGTTGGAGTGTGAAAAATGGCTAAATATAACTTTTTTAAGAAAAAACCGCAAGTGACATCAAATTCCGAAAGCTATAGTTCTTCAAAGCCGGAGATGTTAAAGATGATGGAAAAAATCCGGACCAACCTGCAGGATGATTTTCCGGACAGCAAAGAAAACGCAAATGGTCCCGGTCCCTTCTACAGGATACTTGAAAAGGAAGTTAAAAAACATGTGGAGGGCCAGAAGCGGGAGCAATTGCCTGTTGATGTCCTGTCACTGTTCTATGTTTCCCCAGACTGCATGAGCGCATATGTGTGCATCCTCCCGCCGCTGAATGACGGCAAAGAAGTTGATCAGGAACACTTTCTGGAAGATATGCGCTATGAAGGCATAACCTCCGGTATTGACCAGAATACGGTTATGGAACTGGTTAATTCCAGAGATTACCTGAGGATCAGGAAGATTGCCACTGGCCAATATCCTGTGGATGGAATAGATGGAAAACTGGAAGAATTTTATGAGCGCAGATATGCGCAGACTCCCGAACTGGATAATGAGGAGATGCTTGCCGGCCATGATTTCAGAAAGAAAAATCTGATTCAGACCATCCGGGAGGGAGAGATCCTGTGCCGGATCACGCCTCCCATACCGGCCCAAAGCGGGTTTGATGTTTCCGGAAGCACGCTTTACGGCAGAGAAGGCGCCGCCGTCCGGATGCCTCAGGGAAAATATACCAGCATTTTTGAGGACGGTTTGGTTCTCCGTTCAGATATCAGCGGCATCGTGGTCATGGAAAACGACAATTTCTCCATCCACAGCCAGCGGGTATTGGAACAGGACATTAACGCCGGCGTAGGTAATCTGCGGTTTGACGGGGATATTTATATCCGGGGAAATGTAGATGACAAAGTTACCGTTGAAGCTACAGGCAACATTATGATCGTGGGGGATGTCCGAAGCGGCAAAATTATATCCGGAGGAACCATCTGCATACAGGGAGAGGCTAAGGGAACTTCCAGAATAAAGTTAAAAGCCGCCAAGCAAATCCAGTGCCTGATTATGGAAAATGTCACTGCCTCTGCCATAGAAGATATCTATGCAGGTGTTATTGCTGACAGTGATGTTATTAGTGAGAAGGGTTCCGTCTATGCTCTCATGGGACGGGGGCTGATTTTCGGCAGCAGCGTCACATCAGGTAAATCTGTCTATGCAAAAAAAATCGGCAATATTTCAGGCTGCGTAAACAATATCACCTTGGGCCTGGAGGCTGAATTTGAGCGGCGGAAAAAGTCCATTCATGATGAATTGGAAGAAATCAACAGAACTCTGGAGCAGCTTCGAAAAAATATTTCCAATATGCAGATTTTAGGCAAAAGCCACCGAAATGATTCTCAAAAGGAGTACAGCGATTTGGTGGATCAGCGCACTACATACGGAGAGTTAAAAAGGGAAAAGCTGGATGAGCTGGATGAATTAAATAAAAGCCTTCGTTCAATCCGTGTGGGCAGTATAATCTGTGAAAATATTTACCCTGTTACAAAAATAAGCATCGAACGGGTCAGCCTGACTATTGAACAAAGAGAAAGCGATTGTGACATCCATCTGCAGTCAGGACAGATTCTGTTAAAATAGGCATTATGCCCTGCAGCCAGCCTTTTGGCCGACTGCAGGGCATAATCACTCTTCCCCTGCTTTAAAATTATAGATTGGTTTAATCACTTTCTCAATCTTTGCCGTATCCCCAATATTTTCCACAATGTCTTCCATGCCTTTATACGCCATAGGGCATTCATCCAGCGTCTGGGCATTGACTGATGTGGTAAAAATCCCGGCCATCTCTTTCTTAAACTGAGAAACCGTGTAGGACTCCTTTGCTTTCCTTCTGGACATCAGCCTTCCAGCCCCATGAGGAGCCGAGCAAGTCCACTCCTCATTTCCCTTGCCTATGCAGATCAGGGAACCGTCTCTCATATTAATGGGAATCAGCAGTCTTTCCCCTTTCTCTGCCGAAACTGCCCCTTTACGCAGAATCATGGTATCGGTGTCTATATAATTGTGTATGGTTGTAAATTCCTCTTCTATCTTAAGCTTCATTCCCCGTATCAGCTCATCCATCATGGCTTTTCGGTTTAACATGGCAAATCTCTGTACGATTTTCATGTCATGGATATAGTCATCCATAAGTTCTCCATGACAATAAGCCAAGGCTTTGGGAACTTCCGTCTTCACCTGAGCTTTCATTGCCTCCATCGCAGCTTGAATCTCCTGCTGTCTCCCTGTCCTCTTATAATTCTCAATCCGCTTTTTTATGTCCTTTCTGGAAACGCCGCTGAGAGACCTATGAGCCTGCTCCTGATAATACTCTGCCACCTCAAGCCCCAGATGCCGGGAACCTGAATGGATCACCACATACAGATTTCCCTCCTCATCCTTATCCACTTCTATAAAATGATTCCCTCCGCCCAGAGTTCCCAGGGATCTTACCGCACGGTCCATATGAATCCTGGCCGGCCTTAGGCACCGAAGCTGTGTCAGATCAATGTCATCATTCCGCTTATGGGCCTTATCCCGAACCGCAAACCCTGACGGAATCTTCTCATAAATCAGCTTATCCAGCTTTTCCAGTTCCAGATGCCTGCCCCGCAGCCGTATGGTTTCCATGCCGCACCCAATGTCCACACCTACCAGATTTGGAACCACCGCATCCCTTATGGTCATGGTAGTTCCAATGGTGCACCCCGCTCCTGCATGAACATCCGGCATAATGCGGATTCTGGAACCTTTTGCAAATTCCTGATCACACAGCGCCTTAATCTCTCCAAGAGCCGTATCCTCCACCACATCCGTATACACTTTTGCAGTATTATATAATCCTTCCACAAGTTTCATACTTGCTTCATCTCCTTTTCTCTGATCCTATCCAGTTTTTTCCTTTTTTCATTTATATGCCGCACTTTGGCCCTGGGAATATATTTGCCGCATTTCTGGCAATAATGGGCATGAGATGCCTCTCTGCCTTTTTTACACTGCCCTGCTGACACATAATACATACACACGGTTTCCCTATAACGTGCCATATCCTTTTTCTCCTTCTAATCCTTTTTTATTCTGTCTCTGCGTCTTCTGCTGTCTTCAGGCAAATAAAAACAGAGCCGGCATCTGACAGCGCTGCTGCCAAACTTCATCGGCTCTGTATGGTTTCTTCTCTGTCCTTTTACAGCCGGCAGCATAATGGGAACATCTGTCCATCATGCTGCCTGCTTCCTATAACCTGCAGGGTTTCCTGGCATTCTCAAATCATGTGCGGTGCTGCGCATCCGACTTAAACAAAGAGAATCTCGCCAGAAACTGCTTCCAGGCTTTGCCAAAGGCATGATACTGCGTTCCCTATCCAATTATGAACTTTTACTTTTCTGTTATTCAGCCGTTTCATAGCAATTCTCCTTTCCTTTTATTTGGATATGCCGCTGTCTGCACTCCTTAGGTTATAATCTACCACATTTCCTTATTCTGGTAAAGAAACTTTCCATTACACAAATCTTACATGATTCTTACAATTGTTACATCCGTAAAAACATCAATCCACTTCCTTCTCTCTGATTACCCCATTGCAGTCAATCACCGCATTAGCGGAAATCTCTTCCAAAAAGCGGAAGATCCTTTGTCTCTCCCCTTCATCCCTAACCAATGCAGTGCGGCATCCTTTCTGAATACATGGTACAAAGCGGAGCTCTTTCACGCCTTTAAGGGAAATATCCACCTCCACAAGCCCTGTGTCTCTTGTCTTGCTGTTAAACCAGAAATTCCCCAGGCTGTAGAAGATAGGTACCCCTTTATAATATTCCACCCCCTGCAGGCAGTGAGGATGATCCCCAATAACCAGATCAGCCCCTGCGTCAATATACTGACGGCCCAGATTCTGCTGATCCGCCTCAAACCTGTTGACACCCTCAGTTCCCCAGTGAACATAAACCACCACAAAGTCACTGGTCTCATCTGCCTTCTTTATAACTTCCAAAAAAGCTGTGGGGTCATAAGTCCTTAAGACTCCTGCTGATGCCTCTGTGGCTTCTTTCGTATATACATAGGATCGCTCCACCTGAGTTGCACTGACATAGGCAATTTTCATGTCACCTGCCTGGAAGTATACAATCTCCTTCGCCTCCTCCAGATTCCTTCCCGCGCCAACATACAAAATCCCATATTGGTTAAGCGTATCCAGAGTGTCTAAAAGGGCCGTTTCCCCGTAATCGTACACATGGTTATTGGCCAGTGAAACAATATCCGCTGACAACACTGACAGATTCGCTGCCGTCTCCGGCCTTGCCCGAAACGTAAACGTCTTGCCAGGCAATGGCTTTCCTCTGTTGCTGTATGTAAACTCATTATTTACCATCATAATGTCTGCGGCATCCATCTGCGCAATCACCTCTGGCGCAATGCACTTTGTAATATCATCGCCATTGCTGTGATAATAGCTCATGTTGGCATATCCTTCCGCAAAACTGATATCCCCTGCAAAGCATAAGGTTACCTTCCCTTTCTCTTGAGGCTCCTTTATGTAAACTTGTTCCCCATCATTCTCTTCCATCGTTTCCTTATGGCTTTGGTTTTCAATGCTTCCGTCCTTTTTCTGTCTGCTGTCCCAGGCATTGATGCTGTCTCTGTTTTCCGCCAGCATAATTCCAGTACCTGCCCCGGCAGAATTTAATGTTCCGAAACCTGATACCGCCAAAAATGCTGTGCTTATGAAAGCCATGATCCGTCTTTTCATATAGTATCCTTTCTTAATGGAGCCATATCTGATCTCACTTGTTACCATTTCTTTTTATTACATCCGGATACTGTTCCCTTACAAATCTCTCCAATACTGGGACAGAACGTTTTACTTTCTCCGTATCAATACAGTAGGCCATTCGAAAATATCCTTTAACGCCAAAATTATCTGACGGAACCAAAATCAAATCATACTTTTTCGCCTTCATGCAGAATGTTCCCGCATCCTCTTCCAGCGCTTTGGGGAAAATATAAAATGTTCCTCCCGGCTTCACCACATGGAAGCCCATATTTGTAAGGGCATCATAAAGCAGGTTTCTGTTGGTTTCATATACGGACAGATCACTGGTCTGATCCAAAACCTCAGCCACTGCCAGCTGCACGCTTGAAGGCGGGCAGTTATGCCCGATTCCCCGGCTTATCTGTCCGCACATTACAGCAATAATGTCAGCGTCCCTGCACCTGGGGTTCACTGCCACGTATCCAATACGCTCCCCTGGAAGGCTTAAGCTTTTTGAGAAAGAGTAACAGGAAATAGAATTATCATAAAATTTAGAAACGTAAGGGGAATCCGCCTCCCTAAACACGATCTCACGGTAAGGCTCATCGCTGATCAGGAAAATGTCATGACCGTATTCCTTCTGTTTTACGGAGAGAAAGCCTGCCAGCCTTTCAATGGTTTCCGTATTGTAAACAATTCCCGAAGGATTGTTGGGAGTATTAATTAGAACCGCCATAACCTTCTGGTTCATCATTTCCTCCAAAGCCTTAAAATTTATCTGAAAATTCTCCGTATCTGCCGGAACCACTTTAAGTGCTGCTCCTGTATGGCTTATATAAGGCCCATACTCCGGAAAATACGGCGCAAAAATGAGGATCTCATCCCCTGGCCTGGTAACGCACCGGAAGGCGTGGGCCAAGGCCCCTGCCGCTCCGCAGGCCATAAAAATGTGTTTTGTATCATAATCCATAGCAAACCGGCGGTTCAGGCTGTCTGCTACTGCTTTCCTGACGCTTTCAATCCCAAGAGAAGGGCTGTAGCCATGGATAGCCATAGGGTCCTCATTCATAAGCATCTTTGTCAAAGCATCTGTATACCCCTGAGGGCAGGGCACGCTGGGATTGCCCAGGCTATAGTCAAAAACATTGTCTTGCCCGATCTCCTTTCCCCTGGCCGCAGCATATTCGCTTAGCTCACGGATAACGGATTTTCCCTGAAGCATTTGTCTGTAGTTTTCATTAATCATAGTATTGTCCTCTTTTTATTTATTTTGAGTTTTTACTGTTCATTGGCGCCCGCCAAACAGGAACTGAGTTTTTCAATACGGTGGCGGCAGTAAATACCATTGACAGCGAAAAGAATATCAATTAAAATCAGCCTGTTACTAACCGTCCGTAAAAACAGGAAGAAGAGAAATTCTCAGAATATGCGGAAATTATCAGGAGGAAAAAGCATGATTCGGAAAATAATTCAGATCGACAAAGAAAGCTGCAATGGATGCGGCCTCTGCGCCCATGCCTGCCACGAAGGGGCCATTGGCATCATAGACGGGAAGGCCGTCCTGCTGCGGGACGATTACTGTGATGGGCTGGGAGACTGTCTTCCTGCCTGCCCAACCGGAGCCATCTCCTTTACAGAACGGGATGCTGCACCATATGACCAGTCTGCTGTATCAGCACATCAGAAGAGCACATTAAAGGAGTCCCCTTTATCCGCCTGCTCCCAGCTTGGCCAGTGGCCCGTCCAGATTAAGCTGGCTCCTGTATCCGCCCCGTATTTTGCTAAAGCCCGCCTGCTGATTGCCGCAGACTGCACCGCCTTTGCCTACGGCAATTTCCACCAGGACTTTATGAAAGGAAAAATAACCTTAATCGGCTGCCCTAAGCTGGACACCATTGATTACAGCGAAAAGCTGACAGAAATCATCAAAACCAATGACATAAAGGATATAACCATCCTGCGCATGGAAGTGCCCTGCTGCGGCGGTATCGAGAACGCTGTTATAACCGCTGTAAAAAACAGTCAGAGGTCTGTCTCGTGGCAGGTGGTGACCATTTCCATTGACGGCAAGGTTCTGAACCGCTGATGCATCATCCTGCCCAGGCCGCAGCTTCCGTGAATATCTGAAACTCTCTTTCCCGGTACTGCCCTTATTTCAGTCAGATATGTCTCACTACCTCAAACCGTTCCAGTTCCACGGCTTCCTGCTCTCCTATATTGGCCTTCTGCTTCGCTATGGCAATCTGCTGCTCCACACTGCTGACTCCGGCCAGGTTAGGAAGCAGAAGCCCTCGTCTGGGGCCGTTGCTGACAACTACTCCATATCGTTTCACATCCAGCTGTTTTGGCGAATCAATTGGTTCTGTCTCACCTAGAACATCCACGCTGATAACCAGCTTCTGCAGTTCCCTGGACTCCACTGGCGAAAACCGGGGATCACGGGAACAGGCGCTGACTGCATTATTTATAATCTCCTCTGCCAGCGATTCATAAGATGCCTCAATGGTTCCGATACAGCCCCGCAGCCTTCCGTCCTCTTTAATAGAAACAAAAACTCCGGCTCTGCTGTCATACAATTCTCTGGGCAAATCTTCGGGCACCTGTATCATCACTCCGGTTTTTACATACTCCTCTATGGTTTTTCTGGCAAGTTTTACATAGGCATCCTCTTTTTCATGGCGCTCCAGAATCTGTCTTCTCTCATCTTCCTCATACTTTTCCAGGAAATTCCGCTCCAAATCTGCCCCGGCAGTTTCATAGCAGCAGATGCCATAGCCTACTCCAAAAGGCCCTTCATAGGAAAGTTTCTCCGCCTTCACTGCCATCCTGTCCAAGGTGCCTGCCATTATGATAAAAGAGCGGTGTCCGCACTCTCCTGCAGTCTCGCAGAAATCTTCCGGGAATTTCAAAAGTTCCCCGAAGGCTCCCGTTCCCATAACAGCCATGGCTTTCTGATCAAACTCCGGCCCCTCTTTCTGATAACCGTAAGGCCCATCCTCTTTCAGCCTGTGGGAAAGGTCTCCGCTTCCGATAATAACCGCATTCCGCCCCAGAATCTTGGCCGTCTCCTGAATACACTGACCTAATTCATAATGCATGGAAAGAGGCAGGCCGGAAAGACCGATTCTTACCAATTTATAGTCTTTCCAGTATTGATTTACAAAATACAGCGGCACCATGGTACCATGATCCAGATTTTTGTCACGCTCGCCCAAGGTCCCCGCCTTCAGTCCCTGGGCTGCAGCCTGCCTGCTCAGTTCCTCCACAAACTCCGTATCATAGGAAACATCTATGCTTACGTTTTCTGCGCCGAACTGTCCGAAGTCCCCATGAGCCCCTTCACCCGGCGATATGTGGAAATAGTCGCCATACATGATCTGATGCGGTGAAAACAATACAATGGTATCTGGCTTCCACCCAGCAATTCTCCTGGCTGCCTCCTGATATCCATCAATGGTGCTCTGGATCTTCTTCTCTTCTCCCTTACCGATATCTGGTATGATAATCGGCGGATGTGGAACCATAACTGCTCCTAAAATTCCCATAAAATAACCTCCAATACATGATTTAACTGCATGCCCTGCAGAATCAAACGCTTATGTAAGCTGTTCACTTCCTATATTATACCCTAAACCAGTATGGATTGCCAGTCATTTATCCCATATGCCTTTTTCATGTCATACGCTGAAAGTTCCTATTTCTTCCTGCGTCTGTCCGACTGATTCAAAAGGCTGTCCAGGCTCATTATGGTATTGTCTCAGCTCCATTTACAAAAAGCGGCTTTGGGGAAAACGGTTTTATGGTTCTCCTGCAAAGCCGCTTTCTTTAGTTTGGCATTATGGTCAGAGTATGGTTCTGCCATTGGTGTCCTTTTCAAGCCCTTCTGCCGCCATTTTCCCTTGAAGCCATATAGAATCCGGGAATTGCACCGGCAGTTTCCTCAGCTTTACATTCCTGCAAACTGGTTCTTTACCTTCTGTACCTTCTGCTGCTCGGCTGTCTCCGCAGAGTACCATCCTTTTGCAGACATCTTCTTATAAATATCATCCTGCATGCACAGGCTGTCTCCCAAAGCCTTATCAAACATCTGATGCACATTCTGGGTAGAAGACTCTATGGTACCATGCAGGTACAGATCACATACGCCCTTTGTTGTCAGAAGCAGGTTCTCCATTATACATCTGTCATCCATATTCTCATCCCTCCTGGCTTATATCAGATTATAAAAATTGTCAAATATCTGCTGATGTTTCTGCGAAAGCTGCTCCACGCTGGATTTCAGCTCCAGGTCCTGCAGATTCTTTACTGCCTCCTGGCACTGGGTCTTCAAAAACTTTTCATGGCCAAGGGCATCCTCAATATACGTTAATTCCTTTGGACTCATTGTGCATACCTCCTGTTCCTGTACATTTTTTAATTTCATATCACACCCTTAATATGTACAGGACAAAAGAAAACCATGCTGGCAGAAACTTCATATCCCGCATGGCCGTTGAAATAAAATTTTTATAAAAATAATTGATTATCTTTTCTCCCCAGGCAGGCTTTCCTAAGCTTCATGGAAGCAGCGAAAACCATCACCTTATTTATCTTTCTTCTGTGTTCCGGACAGATGCTGACGCACCGCATACAGGAAATGCATTTTTCTGTATCCGTCTTTTGAGGATCAGCTTTTGAAATCGCCGCCGCCGGGCACTGTTCAGCACAAAGTCCGCACTTTCGGCAGGTTTTATCCGCCTTGGGAACCATAGGTATGGTATGGTACTCTTTATAGGGATATCGTCCCGGCACAAAAAAGTCTTTCCATGAATCCGGCCTTAAAAGCTTCTTCCTGATCCTTCCAGCCATGGCTTTTAAATCCTGGATATCCTTACGCTCCGGCCTTCCTGCCCCATATTGGTGCATAATCGAATGCTCTGTTACTGCAGCAACAGCTGCCACCACCTTGAAGCCGCAGCCTTCCATGGCTTTCCGCAGTTCCAGAAGCGTATCCTCATAGGCCCTGTTTCCATAGGCAACCACCACAACTGCGGCAGCCCCATGAGCCTGTACCTTTGTCAGGTTCTTAAGGGCGGCATCTGGGACACGTCCTCCAAAAGAAGGCACTCCTATAAAACATACATCTCCTGGTTCAAACCGGTATATTCCATAATTTTTATTGAAAGCCGAAAAATCCATCTCCACCGGTGTTCCAAATTCTCCGGCCAAAATGTCAACCACCCGTTTTGTTCCGCCGGTGGGACTGAAATACATTGTATACACGTTCATCTTTTTTCCTCTGTCAGAAACAGCCCCGGAGCTGACAAAAAGCAATATTCAGATACGCTCTGGGGCTGTCCTTAACCTCAGCAACCTTTCTCCCTATGCATCAAAACAGTCCCTTCGGCCTTTTCAGGCAGCATATGCTGACGGGCATCTTCTTTCTGCAGGCAAATTTCCTTACAGTACCAGGGACGGTGCGGAATATACTCTTCCACCCAGTTCACTGTCCAGCATGTAAAGGGCTCTTGGATCTGACCCGAACAGCTCAAATTTCTTAATCAGCGCCTCTGCATTGGTCTCTTCCTCGCCCTGCTCTTTCACAAACCAGTCTAAAAACTGCATGGTGCGGAAATCTTTCGCCTGGCCTGCAGCCTCATAAATCATGTGAATTAAGCTGGTAACATATTGTTCATGCTCATAACCTGCATGAAGGGGGTCTGCAAATCCTTTCAGTTCCCTGTCCGGCTTGTCAATGGCTTCCAGTGTTACCTTGCATCCGTTATTCTGCAGATACTGCATGAACAGCATGGCATGATCCCGCTCTTCCTGGGCCTGGATCTTATACCAGTTTCCAAAGCCTTCCAGCCCCTGCTCCATATAGTAATTAGAAAAATCCAGATACAGGTATGCGGAATAAAACTCCTTGTTTATCTGTGTATTCAGCAGTTCTGCTACTTTTGCATCTAACATATTAAAATTTCCTCCTTTGTGATCATGAATTATTCTATCATTTTTTGCGGAAAATGTCACTTGTTTTTCAGCAACTGGAAAATCTTGTACTGCCAGGCTCATAACGTTTTCTCAAGAAATCAGAACAGACTTGGCTTTTATGGCCTCTCCAAACGCTTTGTCATGTTCCACACACAAAAGCGTAGGATTCCAGGTGCGGATCAGTTCTTCAATCTGTATCCTGGAATAAAGGTCAATATAATTAAAAGGTTCATCCCAGATATACAAATGGGCCTGCTGACACAGGCTTCCTGCAATCAGCACTTTTTTCTTCTGCCCTTCGCTGTAGGATTCCAAAGGCACTTCAAACTGCTCCCTTGAAAAGTCCATCTTCCGCAGCAGCGCCTTAATTAAAGTCCCGTCTGCTGTCTGCTGCCTGATATAATCATCCAGGGAACCTTTCAGATGAGCCGTGCTCTGGGAAACCCAGGAAATCTTCAGGCCGCTTGCCGTTTTCAGCGTCCCGCCTGTTATCTGTGGAACCGTCAAGGCTTCTGCCTGCCTGTCAGTTTCTGCTTCCTTTAGCATATTTTCTTTTCTGCAGGCAATACTTCTTTGGCCTGCCTGTTCCAAAATCACTTTTAAAATGCTGGATTTTCCGCACCCGTTTTCCCCCTGAAGCAGAATTTTCTCTCCGCCTTTTATCTGAAAACTAATGGGGCCGCAGACTGTCTTACTTCCATAGCCTACCATTATCTCTTTGGCTTCCACCAATATTTCCTTATGGCAGGAAAGCGGCTCCAGCCTTAGGCTTTCCGTTGTCTCTATGTTTTTCAAAAGCCGGCTTTTCTCTTCTATGGCCCGCTCCTGCCTTCGCTCCAGATTCTTCCGCCTCTGCTGCATCCTCCGGGATTTCTCCCCTACATAGTCTCTGTTCCTGTCATAATTTACAGACTTTTTTCCGATTTTCGTAGACTCTACCTGATCCCCCCAGTTTCCGGCCTGCCTCGCCGTCTCCTTAAGCCGCCCGATTTCCTTTTTCAGATGCTGCTGTCTGGCTGTCTCATAGGCGTCCTGCTGCTGCTTATTTTCATACCATACTGAAAAATTTCCCTTCTGCACCTGAATATCTGCCCTATTTATAGACAGCATATGGTCAACGCAGGAATCCAAAAACATTCTGTCATGAGATACCAGAATAAATCCTTTCTTCTGATTTAAATACTCTCCCAGCAGTTTTCTTCCTTCCAAATCCAGATGATTGGTAGGTTCATCAATTAAAAGGAACCTATTCTCCCGAACGAAAAGTGCAGCTAAAAGCACTTTTGTCTTTTCTCCGTGGGACAAGGACCCAATAGGACGATACAGAACGTCTTCCTTTACATGAAGCTTCGAAAGCTCCCGTTTCAGCTGCCAGAATTCTACATCCGGCATCTGTCCCAGAATCACTTCCAGCGTATCCGCCTCCTGGTTCTCAACAGGAAAGGGAAAATAATCAAACTCCACACTGGCTCCTATGCTGCCTTCATATTCATAATCTCCCTTCAGAAGACGCAGAAACGTAGTCTTTCCTCTTCCGTTTCTCCCTGTAAGCCCTAATTTCCAGTCTGTATCAATCTGAAATGAAACATTTTCAAACACAGGCATGTAACTGCCTTCATAAGTAAATGATAAATCAGATACCTGAATCAATGACATACACATTCCTCCTTCACCCAGTATTGCAGCGTTTTATTACTTGCTGCAATATAAAAAATGGCTGCAAGAATCGAACCTTCAATTCCCCGCCATTTCGCTGAAATAGAAATGTTTATGCAAAATTACCGAAAAAGCACCCACGGACCAGCATACCCTCTGCCTGACAGCAGCTGATAAATTCTGCACAAAAATAAAGGGGCGGACAAGGGAACGTTCCTGCAGAACAGGCACAAGAAATAAACAGGCCGAAGCCCAATCTCTTATGCGGTTACATTCGCAGGCCGTTATCTCATCCTCTCACCCCTCTCACATTCATTGTCCGTATTCTAGCATGAAACTAAACATCTGTCAATACGCTTGATCATACATTTACCGCCCGCAAAGCAGTACTGGAAAAACACTACAAGCAATGCACACAAAACACACAGAGACACGTTTACCGCCTGCAAGGCAGTACTGAAAGCCGTGACTACATTCCATACAGACATATCCCCAGGCAGGCTGACAAAAGTATCAGCACAATCGGCGACATCTTCTTTTTCCTTTTGCCACACGCCAGCAAAGCTCCTGCCAGCACCGCCGTTATCACTGCCCCCCGAACGTCCAGGCTAAAAGGTTCTGCCGCCGCACATCCTTTCACTGTCATATAGCCTCCAGTAGCCAGAATAATCCCGGCAATACATGGTTTCACCCCTCCCAGCATGGTTTTTACATATTGGTTCTCCACTGCATTTTTCATCATGGCAATTATAATAAGAATCAGCGTAAATGACGGAAGCGTCACCGCTGCAGTTGCCATAGCGGCGCCCCAAAAGCCTCCCTGCGCACTTCCGATATAAGTGGCTAGATTCACCATAATCGGCCCTGGCGTACTTTCACTGACAGCAATAAAATAGGTTAAGGTCTCATCATCCAGCCATCCATGGCTTAAGACCACGTCCCGTATCAAGGGAATCGCTCCATAGGCTCCTCCAAAAGCAAAACACCCGACACGGAAAAATCCAAGAAATAACTGCCAAATCACACTCATCTTTTATTACCTTCCTCTTCCGGCCAATCGTTTCACCCCATAAACCGCAAGACTGAATCCAGCAGCTGCCACCATCAGGGCAACCGTAGAAAACCGCAACGAAAATATGTTGGCCAAAACCATTACCAAACAGGAAAAAACCAGTATGAAAACCGGCATTGGCTTTTTGGGCATCTTTTTTACCATATTTACCGCCGCATTTAAAATGAGAATGCCAACTGCGATTTTGATTCCCCGGAATGCATTGGCCACCCATGTAATCTCAAGAAAACGGTCAAGACACATGGAGATGGCAAATATAATGCAAAATGACGGCAGAACCACTCCCAGGGTTGCCGCTCCCGCCCCGGCTGTTCCTGCCTGCTTATATCCTACGAAGGTAGCGCAGTTAATAGCAATGGGGCCTGGCGTCGCCTCTGCGATAACCGTAATCTCCATCATTTCGTCATGGCTGATCCACTTTTTCTTGTCCACGCAAATATCCTCTATTATAGGAATCATGGCATAGCCGCCTCCAAAGGTAAACAGCCCGATTTTCATAAACGTAAAAAATAAAGCCTTAATCTTCAAAGTTTTCCCCATCTTAAAAGTATCCCTTTACCATTCCTTATTCTTTTGTCACCGTTCCATGCAGGCAGACCCGCTTTTCCCAACATTGGGCCAGCCATTCTCCGCCTAGGCCATTGGCAAATCCTAAAATTGCCCCGGCCATAACATCGGTGGGAAAATGTACAAATAGATACATCCTGGAAAATGCAATCAGCACCGCACCAGTCAGCGCCGCAGTTCCCCATCTCCGATTATGCTTCCATATGGAATATGCTCCCTCAAAAGAAACCAGCGTATGGCCTGACGGAAAAGAATAATCCATAGGTACTGGTATTAAAAGGGGCACCTGCGGCAAAATCCAACAAGGGCGGCTTCTGGCAAAAAGATGTTTCATTATCAGATTCCCTGTCACATACCCCAATCCTATGGACAGCAGCAATGACACCCCAAGGCGCCTGGTTTTTGAAAAGCATAGAAACAAAAGCCCCAGCAATATCCATATTCTCCCATGATCCGCAAGACTGGTAATAAATGTCATCACTTGATCCAGCCACGGACTGTGAAGTTTCTGCAGCCCATACAGGATTTCAAATTCCCACTGGCCTAATGCTCCCCAGCCTCCGGCCGTCTGCGCCCCCATTAGCCCATACTCCATATCAGGAATCCTCCTTTATCACAGACTCTGCAAAATTCACGGATGCCATAGCGTCCCTGCAGTAGTGGTCTGCTCCAATCGTACGGGCGTATTCTTCTGTAAGCACAGCGCCGCCTACCATCACTTTTACCCATGGGGCATCTTTCCTCAGCCTTTTTATGGTTTCCTCCATGCTGGGAACCGTAGTAGTCATTAAAGCGCTTAAGCCTACCAGCGGCACATGGTGTTCCACTGCCGTTTCCACAATACGCTCCGGCGCAACGTCTTTCCCCAGATCCAGCACTTCATAGCTGTAATTTTCCAAAAGGACTTTCACAATATTTTTTCCAATGTCATGAATGTCCCCTTTCACTGTGGCAAGCACTATAGTGCCTTTTTTCTCCTGGCTGAGACCTTTTTTTGACATCTCGTCTTTAATGACGTCAAAAGCCGCTTTGGCTGCTTCTGCACTCATAAGCAGCTGAGGGAGGAAAACAGTTCCCTTCTCAAACCCTTTTCCCACATAATCCAGGGCCGGAATCATCTCCTCATGAATAATATCCAGAGCACCTTTTTGGGCTAAAAGTTGTTTCACCGCCTCATGGGCGCGCTCTTTCAGCCCCCTGCGGATACAGTCCCCAAGTTCCATGACATTCTGTCCTGCCGAAGGACTGGCAACTAAAGCGCTGGGGCGGCCAGACGTCAGGCCTCTGCCTGCCATACTGCTGTTTTCGCCTTTCTCCCCTGCTGCTTTGGCGTCTCCGGCCCCGCTTCCTGCCGAAGTATTGCCATAAACTTCAATATAGTCTCCACACTGTCTGTCCAGATCCGCCAGAGCCCGAAAACTGTAATAAGCTTTCATCATTACTTGGGAATTGGGGTTGATGATTGCTGCATTCAGCCCGTTTGTCATGGCCATAGTAAAAAATGCCCCATTGATAATCTCTCTCTGAGGAAGGCCGAAGGAAATATTTGACACCCCTAAAATCGTCTTCCCTCCCAGCTGGTCTTTCACTCTTCTCACTGTTTCCAAAGTGGTCAGAGCACCTTTGCTGTCAGAGCTTACAGTCAGGCAGAGTCCGTCAATCAGAATATCCTTTGCCTGAATTCCATATTCGGCTGCCTTTTTGTAGATCTTTTCTGCTACTTGAATCCGCCCGTCTGCCGTATCCGGTATCCCCTTCTCGTCCAGGGCTAAGGCTACCACCACGCCGCCATACCGCTTTACCAAGGGAAATATTGCCTCCATGGATTCTTTCTTCCCATTGACGGAATTAATCAGCGGTTTTCCGTTATAAATTCTCATGGCACGCTCCATGGCCGTTAGATCTGACGTGTCAATCTGCAGGGGCAGATCAATGATGCTCTGCAGTTCTTTGATGACTTCTTCCATCATACGAGGCTCGTCAATCTCCGGCAGGCCTACATTTACATCAAGTATATGGGCACCCTGATCCTGCTGAACCACGCCCTCCTGAAGAATGTATTCCAGATTATGTTCCCTTAAAGCCTGCTTAAATCTAGACTTCCCGGTAGGGTTAATCCGTTCCCCGATAATCACTGGGTCTCTGTCTATTACCACGGCATGGGTGTAGGAAGAAACCACTGTCCGGTTTTTCTGGCCCGGCAATACCTGTCTCTGGTTTTTGCATCGGTCTGTCAGCTTCCTGATATGCCCTGGCGTGGTTCCGCAGCATCCGCCCAGCACATTGGCACCCATCTGTCCGATTTCTTCCATTACGGCTGCAAACTGATCTTCATCAATATCGTACACTGTAGTTCCTTTTTCACTTCTGGGAAGTCCTGCATTTGGGTTGACAATCACCGGTATTGATGCAGCAGCCAGGATTTCTTTTAAAATATCTTTCATCTGTACTGGTCCCAGGCCGCAGTTAATTCCCAGGGCATCTACACCCAGCCCCTCCAGCAGTGCCACGGCGGACTCCACATTTCCTCCGGTCAGAAGCTTTCCTTTTCCGTCAAATATCATGGTAGCAAACACTGGAAGGCTGCTGTTCTCCTTTGCCGCCAGTACTGCCGCCTTGGCCTCATAGCTGTCGCTCATGGTTTCTATCAGGATCAGATCCGCTCCTGCCTGGCATCCTGTTATCACAACTTCTCTGTATATGTGATAGGCATCATCAAAGTCCAGGTCCCCCAAAGGTTTCAAAAGCTTCCCTGTAGGCCCCAGATCCAGGGCCACAAATCCTTTTCCTGCCTTTTTTACGGCCCATCTGGCATTCTCTACAGCCGCCTTTATAATTGCTTTTAAATCAAAATCTCCTCCTGCCGGATATTTGAGCCTGTTGGCGCCAAAGGTATTTGTAGTCACAATATCGCATCCTGCTTCCAGATAAGACCCGTGAATTTCCTTTAAAATCTCCGGATGCAGCAAATTCCAAGTTTCCGGCAGCTCTCCCGCCTTAAGCCCTTTGGCCTGCAAAAGGCTTCCCATGCCTCCGTCGCAAAACACTTTCCGCCTGCTGATCTCTTCCAGTATATTGGTACTCATAAGTTTTCCCTCCTATAAAGGCAATCTGTCTTATTGCATGCTGTGCATCCTTTTATATTCCATTTGTCCCCATCTGAAGCAGCCTGAACATCTGTATTCCAGCTTCGCTTTGCCGGGGCCGGACTGACCCCTATGACCGCTGTCACCGATTTTGACGGCATCATCAGCAGACTGTCTGTCAGAGTTATGCCTATGCGCTTTCCTGCCTCCAGCCCCCATATAAGCGCCGGCTGGCAGTTCAGGGAAAAATCCCCGTATCCCGGGCTGAAACGGGGCCGCAGATACAAGCCTTTCTTTTCATATTCCTGTCGTATTTCCTGATTAATCTGATCACAGTAATCCTCAAGCATGGCAGAGGCGGCAGCCTGCATCACCACTGCCCTGCTCATCTGCACATGGCTGTATCTGCGAATCAGGTTGTCTGCCTGAACCCCCAGGGTAGCTGCAAACAGCACCACATGGCTGCAGCCTTTCAGGTTTTTCTCCAATGCCTGGCTTTCTGTCTGAAAGCATCCCATATCCAGTCTCCCATCCTGAATGGAAATGGGGAACTCTTTATAGCAGGATCTTTTTTCTGCCCTTTTCTCTAATTCCTGCCAGCATTCCTCTGCCAGTTTCAGCGTCTGTTCATCAGCCATATTTCCTTTATATCCCAGATATCGAAAGGTTTCTTCAAGATTCATCGTTTGCCTCCCCTGCCTGTTCGAAACCCATTATGAATCTTCCCTGCACTCTTTTCTGCAGTTTGGATTCTCAGACATTTTTTAAACTGCTGATTGCCATTGTACTATGACTTCCATGAAATGACAACAAAAAACACCACATCTATGCGGGTTTCTGGAACTCTAAAAGAGTTTTTAATGTCAACAGGTTCGGCTCAGATGTTCTCCGGCAAATTGTAATAATCCTCCTTTTGTGCAGATACCTGCCGCTTTTTCTCAAAAGATTCCGAAGATTAATCGCAGGAAATGGACAATTTGAATTGTGAAATGGTATAATAAAAGCACTGCCCATAATCTGACGGAGGATAGCATATGGAAATCAAGGTCGTAACAGATAGTGATAAAAAATTTGTAATGAGTATTGATAAGCATGTTGATGATACAGGCTATGCTAATCGGGTGTATACAAAATCTGCTTATGTTATATGGGAAAAAAAGCAGCAAATTGGAATCATAGTGCATTGCATCCTGTGGGATAGTCTCCCATTTATGAATCTTATATATATCAAAGAAGAATATCGCAGGAAAGGATTTGCCAAACAGGCAATAATCTGTTGGGAGAATGAAATGAAAAGCCAAGGTTATAAAATGACTTTGCTTTCAACGCAGGTTGACGAAAAAGCACAGCATTTATATCGAAAATTAGGATATGTGGATTGTGGGGGGCTATTATTTAATAATACGCCATTTGACCAGCCTATGGAAATGTTCCTTAGAAAAGTTTTATAGAAAATACATTTTCAGTTTATCTCCTATTATTACCTGTATATACCTAATTGGGGGATACAGGCTCGGCTGGAAATACTGGAGAGACAATCTCCGCTATTCATTCCAATACCGAATACAGCCTGCTGAAACCACTATGTAACAGATTTGGCTGTCAATCAGTTTGGTCTGTGACATTTTTCAGCAGGCTGTAATAATCCTCTTTGCTTTAAAAGTCCCGCCGCCGATTAGGCGGCATGAATTCAAGGATGTCAAATGCACCCACCTGACTTTCATGTATGGTGGTGCGTCCGCTGCCGGGCGCATGCAGGTTTATTATCCACACCAGTTGTTATATTCTACTTTATTACACTGCTTTATTCTTTAGCGGATTAAAAAATGCAAAATCAAATGTTCCTCCATATACGCCCTGATATGTTATAAATATGTATTTCTTATCTCTTGTCACATCCATATTACACTCATACTGCCTCCATTCATTTTCACGAAAATACTGAATAAATACAGAAACGCTTTTTCCATATCTCTCTATGGGTATGTAAACCGTAATCTCACCAGAATCTTCCCGATTTATGGAATATACCTCTGACAACGGATTTCCGCTGTTTTCTTCCAGTTCCATCCATTTATTCTGGCTCTTCGAGATTATCAGATCATTTCCTTCTTCCCTGTCAATGCAGCAAAAAACCATGCCATCATATTCCTGCAGTTCGAAACGGCATGCATCCATATCCTCCTCCTCAAAAGAGGCATAGGAGTTAATATACAGTCCGTCATCCCAAATTCCAAAATCCAGAACTCCCCCTCTCCCATATACATGCTCATAACCGTTCTGATAATCAGCTTCGCTTTTGTAGGAAATTAAAATTGCTTTCATTCCGCTTTCCCTGGCATACTCCTGTAAGCATTTGACAGCAGCCGGTTTATTCCTCTCCAGTTCTGTTAAATCCTGGTTTTCACAGTCATCAATTCTGATGTTTATAGAATATTCCTTCATAAAGTTTTTAAAATCTCCGGTCTCATATGACTTTTCAAGCATATATTTCACATGGCAGGATGGAAAGGAGTCATCGGGTCTCTCTTTTTCCTTATATTCCAGATAAATGTCATATATGTCGTAGCCCAGCAAATCCCTAAAATATGCTTCCGCCTCATTTCTGATCTGTTCCTGCTGAAAATTATCCCTCCCCCGCAGACCAGGTTCTTCCCCATTTATATGAACCTGGAACTTTTTATCCCCGCAAATCATAGAAACTATTACATATCCATTTGCCCATGGAAGCGGGTCAGTATCCCCTATCTCCATACATATTTCTGTATCCACAATCTCTGGTATAAATCCATATTTATTTCGGATATAGTCTGCTGCATTTTCCTTTCCCTGCTCTTCAATATGATCCATACGCATCTTCTCTTCTTTTGAATATCCGCAGGCACATAAAAAGATGCACATAAGAGAGATTATAATTCCTAATGACAGCAATTTTAAAAAGCGGTGATACATATTGCGCCTCCAGTCTGTTATTGATTATTTCACATGGCTTATGTCATGTTCTGTAATAGCGTCTTCTATTGCAAGAATCTATTTCAGTCCACATTCCCGCAGAGGGAACGACGCAAATGCGTTTATAATTTTCAACTACAAACTACACGTATATACTGTATCATACTAAAGAAAGTAGGTAAAGAGGATTCTGCCAGTCAAAACAAGACTAAAACAGAACAGCCGGAGCATGACTGATATGCTCCGGCATTCTTTTTATTTGCAGAAGCATCCCTTTTCCATAGGTTCACCCTTCCGCAAAAAACATATATTTCTATTCAGGTATGCCAAATACACCCGCCTGACTTTCGTGTGCGGCGGTGCGTCTCCGACCAGGTGCATGCAAGTTTATTTTGTAACTGTTTCGCCTGCCAGCTTGCCAAATACAACCGTATCAACAACCGCATTGCCGCCTAAACGGTTAGCTCCATGGATACCGCCTGTGATCTCGCCTGCTGCAACCAGGCCTTCGATTGGAGTTCCGTCCTCTTTCAGAACACGGCCTTCTGTATCAATCTTAACGCCGCCCATGGTATGGTGAACACATGCCTGACGTGGAGTTGCAACCCATGGTCCGTTCTCCAGCTTAACGCTGTAAAGAGTACGGCCAAACTCGTCCTCGCCGCTGTCTACGGAAGCATTAAACGTATCTACTGTAGCCTTCAGAGTCTCTGCATCGCATCCCAGCTTCTCGGCCATCTCCTCCAGAGTATCGGCAATAATAATGTATCCCTGCTCCTCCATCTCCTTAAACGTAAAGCCGTCTGCTGTCAGCGCCGTCTCAACATCCGTATAGTCGCCGTCTGCGGACTCCAGGAAATAGAACATGGCATCCGGCTGAGACAGCACCTGCAAACAAATCTCATCACGGCGTCCGTCTTCTCTTACGAAGCGCTCGCCATTCTTATTGATAAAGATCTCCTGATCCGTGCCGTTTACGCAGCGGGCCGGATATTTGGTCAGGCCGCCGTCCTTCACGTTGCCAAGATACAGAAGCTGAATCTGTTCCATTTGATACAGGGCTGCGCCGATGTCCTGAGCCATCAGGATACCGTCACCCTGGGAGCAGCCGAAACGGTTGGTAGTGGGAACCTTGGACAGGTCATTCCACTTTCCTGTCGTATTGTTGTCATTTACCATTTTAGAATTGGCTGCAAAACCGCCGGTAGCCAAAACCACGCCCTTGGAGGCCTGGAACTTGTATGTATTGCCGTTAACATCCTCTGCCTCTACGCCTACTACCCGTCCTCTGTCATCCTGAATCAAGCTGGTAGCTGTTGTGGAGGTAAGCATCTCAATATTATCGTCCTTGGCAATATTCTCCACATAGGTGGAAATGAAGCCGGTACCCATAGGCTTTGTGGAGGTATGGGTTCTCTGCCAAAGAGCTCCTGCGCCCTGACCGATGGTGTCATTAAATTCCATGCCCAGCCCCTTGATCCATTCATATCCTTCTACTGCATTGTCGCACAGAACCTTAACCAAATCAAGATCAGCCACATTGTCTCCGCCGTTATAGGTTTGGAGGGTAAACCAGGCATCAGAATCAAACAAGGTAGTCTTTCCATCAGCCTGATGCTGCTTCCACTCTTCTGAAACCGTATTAATCAACTCCTTGTGGGCATCATCCACAGGATCTACAGCAATGCCTGCCTCCAGAGTCTTCTTCACTGCATCACTCATCTCAACCTTGCTCTGCAGTTCTTCATCCGGGTTATTGTAAATTGCGCCGCAGACCAGAGTATCTCCGCCTACTGCACCGTTCTTCTCCACTACGATTACCTTTGCGCCGTTCTCTGAGGCGGAAATAGCCGCAGCCAGTCCGGCTCCGCCGCCGCCTACTACAATAACGTCGGCATCCATCTCAATCTCTTTTCCCGGTTCTTTCTCCACTTCCGTTTTCCACTCGTCCGCATTGGCACCTGCCTGAGTCAGGCAGTCTTCTACAGCAGACTTAATCGCTGCGCTTGTAATGGTAGCTCCCGCCACTGCATCAACAGCAATAGACTGGTTCTCAACAATAGCAGCAGGAATGGAAACTGTGGGGACTGTTCCCTCTTTCACTCCGTCTACCAACGGGGAGCCGATACCAGGCGTTTCCTGGTTATCTGTCACGGTTACGGAAACGATGGAAGAATCATCCGTCACTACCTCTACGGTCACATCACCGTTCATGCCGCTCTTGGACGCAGTATAAGTGCCTGCCGTAAGCCCTCCGGCTTCTGCTGCCGTAGTTTCTTCCTCCTCTGCCTTGGTAGTCTGCTCCGGTGCGCTTGTTGTAGTTGTCTCCGGCGCAGCTGTGGTCGCCTCCTGGCTGCCTCCTGAGCATGCTGTCAAACTGACTGCCAGCATCACGGAAGCCACACATGATAGTTTTTTCTTCATTACAAACCATCCTCCCTTATACTTTGTTAGGCGCCTATGGCACCTTGCCCTTACTATACCTCTTTGGCAGAAAAATGTCAACCGCATTTTTGTGCATTTTATCCATAAAAATATGATTATTTTTTCATCATTTAGGTATTTTTATTCAATCTCCGGCCTTATAGATGCTTTGCCAGCATTGAAAACAGCATGCATCACAGCCAAAGCAGCCATAATGCATGCCGTAAACACCTGTAAAACAGAACCGTTATTTTCCCCTTCCCAGAATCTCTGACAGGTTCTCCTGTATCTGCGCTGCCACATCAGGCTTGTTCATAGAATAAATATGTATTCCATTGACCCCATTGGCAATCAGATCAATAATCTGTTCCGTGGCATAGGCAATTCCTGCCTGCTTCATAGCCGCCGGATTGTCTCCAAACCGATCCACAATGGCTTTAAACCGTGACGGCAGGTACGTACCGGACATGTGGCAGATCCTTTGGATCTGGGACGCATTTGTCACTGGCATAATTCCTGCCACCACCGGCACGGTAATTCCTCTTTCCCGAATCCGGTAAAGATAATTATAAAGAATATTGTTGTCAAAGAACATCTGAGTCGTGACAAAATCGCAGCCTGCTTCCACTTTCTGTTTCAGATAGGTAATGTCTTCCATCTTATTAGCAGATTCCACATGGCCTTCCGGGTAACAGGCCGCCCCGATGCAGAAATCCCCGCTGTGCTTAATCTGGGAGATCAATTCCGAGGCATACCTGTAATCATGGGCAGTTCTTCCGCCCTCTGGTATATCTCCCCGCAAGGCCAGCACATTCTCAATGCCCTTATCCTTCAGCTCCTGCAAAACATGGAGGACATGCTCTTTTGTAGAAGACACACATGTCAAATGGGCCAGTGTAGGTACCTGGTATTCATTGTTTAAGGCAGCGGCAATATCCACCGTATATCGGCTGGTTCCTCCTCCCGCTCCGTAAGTCACGCTCATAAAATCCGGCATCAGTTCTGCGATTTTCCTGGCAGCCGCCTCCACGGTTTCATATTTGTCTTCCGTTTTAGGAGGAAACACCTCAAAGGAAAGGGTCGGCCTTCCCTGACTTAATATGTCACTTATCTTCATTTCTGTCTGCTCCTGTTCTCCCTATTTCTGTACTTTCAAAGTCCCTACTGCCCTGTGAAAATCCTGGCAATAGGTGAATCCCCTGGCAGAATCAGCGTATTCCGGCTGCCTGTCAGAGAAGCCCTGGCTGCCTCCAGGGCTCTTATAAACCCGTAAAATTCCGCCCGCTCCGGCGTATTATATGCTGCCGCCAGAATCCTCATGTATTCCGCCTCTCCTTCAGCCGTAACTGCTGCCGCTTTTGCCTGGGCATCGGAAACGCTGATGGCGATTTCCCTGTCTGTGGTGTTTTGGATCACTTTGGCCTCAGCCTGGCCTTCCGCCTGATACGTAGCTGCAATCTTATCCCGCTCGGAAATCATTCTCTCATAAACCGCTGCCTTGTTATCAGACGGCAGATCCAGCTGCTTAGTCTCCACAGCCAGAATCTCTATACCATACTGCTCCATGCCTTCCCCGATATTGCCCATGATTGCCTCTGACAGCTGCCCGTCACGGCCGCTGATCACATCATTCTGGCTTAAGCTGCTGATAACATTCTTAATGGAATTGAAAACCGTAGCATCGATTCTCCTCTCTGCATTGAGAAGGGAGAAATTCAGGGTCTGGGCAAATTTCAAAGGATCAGTAATCTTCCACAAAACATAACTGTCTGACATCATGGTTTTTTTATCCATAGTAATCACGTCCGACGGCGCCAGATCATAAAGAAGGATCTCCTTTGGCAAAGTGTCTGCACTCTGAATAAACGGAACCTTAAAGCTTAGCCCGGCGCTGTCAATCACTTTGCTGACACGCCCGAACTCCCGAATCAGCTTATATTCATTTTCCTTAGTAATCACCATAGACTCGCCCAATCCAATAACAGCCGCTATGGCTAAAACCAATGTCAAAGTCTTTCCCATTATTTTTTTCATAGCTTTATTCCTCCCCACTTGGGTCATCTTCCGCTTCGTTTCCCTGCGCAGGTTCCGGCCTCCCGCCTGTCAGGCCCCCTGCCTGAACCTGCGGCGCATTCTCTGTCTCTGCACTGTAAAAACTGTCAAGGGGAAGGATGGTGCTTGTCTGGTCTGTACCGTCAATGACCACTTTCAATCCTGGAAGCACATCCTCCATAGTTTCATAGAACATTCTCTGCCTGGTAACCTGGGGGTTCTTGACATACTCATCATACATGGCGTTAAATTTGGCCACTTCCCCATTGGCCTCGTTGATCCTTCTGGTCTTCTCTGCCTGGGCATCCTGCATAATCTTGTCAATCTGCGCTTCTGCCCCCGGCAGTTTTTCATTGCGGTACTTGTTGGCATTATTAATCGCCGTCTCCTTGCCCTGCTTGGCAGTTTCCACTGCTTTAAACGCCTCCATAACCTCTGCCGTAGGCGGCTCCGAATCCTGGATGGTCACATTAACCACCTGCAGTCCCACATCGTGTTTGTCCAGCTGGCTTATGATCATGTCCCTGACCTTTGATTGGATCTCATTTTTTCCCGTGGTCAGCACCGAATCCACATCATAGCTTCCGATAACCGTCCGGACACAGCTTTTGCTTATATTCCGAAGAATCAGAACCGGGTCTTTGGAAGCATACACTGCCTTCACCGGATCTGCCACCTTGTACTCAATAAAAAAATCCACATTTACAAAGTTGTAATCGCTCGTAATCATCAGAGAGTCCTCTTCCATACTCTCATTGTCATCCTGGTTATACCCCAGGGCAAATCCCTGGATCGTCGTATTGACCTTCTGCACTTTCTGAATCAGGGGAATCTTAAAATGAAGCCCTGGGGTTGTCACGCTGACTGCCTTGCCAAAAGTAGTCAGCACTGCCTGCTCCTGCTCCTCTATATTATAAAATGACCCTGTGCCCAATACAAAAGCAATTATCAGAACCAGGCCAAGCCCTGTAAACCTCTTGGCTTTTTTTACTGCATTCTTTACTTTCTGTTCCATATCCGGATTATAACTTTCCATAAGAATATGACACCTCTCTTTACCTATGAGCAAGCCGGACGCAAACCTACGTCCGGCCTCGCTGCACTCTCTATTGTCTACCTGAACAGTATACCACAGGTTGCTTGATTTTGTCACAAACTTCACAAATATTTTACTCTTTTTATCCTTTTATAACTTAGCCGTTTTTCATTCCCACCAGCTTCTTCCACCTGGCATCTTCTTTTAAAAATCCAAAGCTGTCCTCATCATGAAACAGTTTTATCAAATTATCCTTTAGGTTCCTGAAAAATTCCGGATTCACGTTTTTAAAAGCCATATGCTGGTACAGATCAGACTCCATCCATATGCACAGGCTGTCTGCATTTAAAATCATTTTTTCCATAATATTTATGGCAGCATCTGCATCCTTCTCCATAGCAGCAAGCTCCAGGCTTCCTGAAACCTGATAGTATTCCCCCATTTCAAAGACTTTGGCCAAATCCCCCATCTTTCGGGCTGCCATATGGGCCTTTTCCATATTTCCGCTGTCTATGGCCAGCCTGAAAATGCCGTAAAAATATACGCTTACTCTCTGATAGGAAGAAAACAGCAGTTCTTCATAAGCTTTATAAGCCTCCTCCGTTTTTCCTGTTTCTCTGTAAATTTCAGCCAGCCTCCATTTCTTTTCCGGATTCTGATCCGAGAAAAAGCCCACGCATTTCTCCGCCTTATCGTACTGCCCTTTCCTCTTGTAAAATCCAAAAAGCCCGTCAGCTGCCATAATGCGGATATCTTCATCCTTGCTTTCCAAAGCCCTCTGGTACCACCAAAGGATCACATCCTCATACTGTTTTTCATGAATCCCTTTCAGCACGCCATTGGCATCCAGCACCACTGCCATCTGTACCATCAGCCTCTGGCAGTCCGGATATTCCTCCACCTTTCTCTTTACCCACTGAAAAGTTTCTTCATAAGTGCCTTCTCTCATCCTTTTGTCCGTTTCACGGACAATTTCTCCAATCTCTTCCTCTGTCATTTCCTCCCGAAATTCCAAAAGAGTATCTGGAGTAATATTCAAAAGTCTGGCAATAGGCGCCAAAAGCATTATATCCGGAAATGAATTACCGTTCTCCCATTTGTTCACCGCCGGAGCGCTTACTCCCAAACGGCTGGCCATCTCCTCCTGGGTCATATTCTTTATTTTCCTGTATTTCCGTATTACCTGTCCCATCTGCATCTTTTTATACGCTGCCTCCTTACCTTTATCCTGATCTCCTATGTTCTGCGTCGGCCTTTGCTCATTAATCATATCAGACACTGATATGCTGTTCAACTGAATGGATGTTAATGATTCAGAAATAAATTTAACTGCCATTCATATAATCTCTACTTGCTGCCAATACTTAAAAGGTAAATCTATTTTATCTTGGTGCAATATATAAGTATTTATTATGCATTATATAATTAATATTGATTTTACTTATGCCTTTTTTTCATATATTCTTACTATGTCGATTTACTGTATGAAATGATCCAAATTTAAAACAGGAGGTTTTCAAGAAATGGTAAGAGCAATCGTAGGCGCCAACTGGGGCGACGAAGGAAAAGGGAAAATCACAGATATGCTGGCAAAGGAATCCGATATTATCATCCGATTTCAGGGCGGCAGCAATGCAGGCCACACGATTATTAACAATTACGGCAAATTTGCCCTGCATCTCCTTCCTTCCGGCGTATTCTACGGACACACCACCAGCATCATAGGCAACGGCGTAGCCCTGAACATTCCCTATCTTTTTAAGGAAATCCAGTCGCTGACCGAAAAAGGAGTTCCGTCCCCCAAAATTCTGGTATCCGACAGGGCCCAGCTTCTCATGCCGTACCACATGCTGCTGGACGCATATGAGGAGGAACGTTTAGGCGGCAAGTCCTTCGGCTCCACCAAGTCGGGAATCGCTCCTTTTTACTCTGATAAATATGCCAAAATCGGGTTTCAAGTGTGTGAGCTTTTTGATACGGAGACTTTAAAAGAAAAAGCAGCAAGAGTCTGCGAACTGAAAAATGTAACCCTGCAGTATCTCTATCATAAACCGCCCATAGATCCCCAAGATCTGTTAAATACGCTTTTGGAGTATCGGGACATGGTTAAGCCTTATGTATGTGATGTGTCTGCATACCTTCACCAGGCCATCAAAGAAGGTAAAAATATTCTTCTGGAAGGCCAGTTAGGTTCTTTAAAAGACCCTGATCACGGCATTTATCCCATGGTAACCTCCTCCTCCACCCTGGCTGCTTACGGAGCCATCGGAGCCGGAATCCCTCCCTATGAGATCAAAAACATTACCGCCGTGGTAAAAGCCTACTCCAGCGCCGTAGGCGCAGGTGCATTTGTCAGCGAGATTTTCGGCAGCGAGGCAGACGACTTACGGCGGCGCGGCGGCGATGCGGGGGAATTCGGCGCCACAACCGGGCGTCCCAGGCGAATGGGCTGGTTTGACGCAGTGGCATCCCGTTATGGCTGCCGAATTCAGGGAGCCACCGAAGCTGTCCTTACGGTTCTGGATGTGTTGGGATATCTAGATGAAATTCCTGTCTGCGTGGGATACGACATAAACGGGACTGTCACAAAAGATTTTCCCACTACAGTGCAGCTGGAGAAAGCCAAGCCTGTTTATACAAAGCTGCCGGGATGGAGCTGCAGCATCCGCGGCATCAAAAAATATGGCGATCTGCCTAAAGAATGCCGGGAATATGTAGAATTTATTGAAAAGGAGCTGGAGGTGCCTGTAACTATGGTATCCAACGGCCCTGGCAGAGACGAGATTATCTATCGCTAAAAGCTTTTGGACAACAAAACCATTAAAGGCTGCCATATGGAGGCCCAAAGCCTTCCATATGGCAGCCTTTATGTATCAGATGTAGCCACTTGAGACAATCTCTCAGCCGTTTCTGTCAGGCAGCTCTACAGCCGCTGAAGAATGTCCAGTCCTTTATACTCTTTCACTCTGTCGGCCACTTGTTCCCATGTAATGCCGGAAGCAACAAACTCGTAATCACGTTCCATGCGTTCCAGCTCTGCCTTGATCTGAGGCACTTCTTCCAATACCTCTGCGCCGGTGCGTACATAATAGTCAGGCAGCAGCGTACAGCCTACCATACAGATATCAGCAGCCGGAGGTTCTTGATTCTGGCTTAAAGCGCTTAACAGACGGAGGTGGTTATCCAAATAAGTGTTAAGCTCCAGATGCACGCCCATCATGCCATTTAAGTCGAAAACCTGAAACGGCGCACCGCCGGGAACATCAATCTCACTGCCGCCGTAAAAAGCTTCCGTATCGCCTATATCATAGAGAGCATTGCAGATGCTCATCAGCTGATCATATTCGCCCTGGGAAACAGGCTCCTGGAATGACTTAAGCATGGTATCCACAGCCCACCCCAGGCTTCCCAGCACTTCGCAGCCTGGAATGTGGCTTAACCGCTATCCCAGGCTCACCAGACGGGCAGCAGACAGCATGCCCCATATTCTGACCTGAATATCGCTCAGTTCCTCTGCTTTCTCTTCTGCTTCAGACGGAATGTTGTTGTAAAGCAAAGCCGCATCCTCAAGCTTTCCGATGCGGTCTGAACAGTCGGTGACAATTTCCTTGTGAAACAGCCGGTTTTTCCCTGCTTTCTCATATACATCGTCCCTTGCGCTGTAAACCGTATCCGCACGGTTCAGCCATAGAACAGCCTTATTCAGGTCACCCTTGTCCATAGCTGCAGCGCCCAGGTCATAGTAAGCCCTGGCCAAGCCGTCCCAGTCTCTCTTTCTCAGGCACTCTTCCAGCCGTTCTTCCGGATTCTTTTTCTTTTCAAATAAGCCAAACATAATGGTACATCCCCTTTTTTATTAAAAATTTTTCAAATGTATTCCCATAGATGTCCATCTAATTCTATCACTAAACATGTCGGATGGCAAGCTTCCGCTCCTCCCAAAACTCCCTGACCGCATTGCCCACATTTTCCCGCCTTACGACCTTATAGTCCTGCCACTCCCTTGGAAACAGGGCCTGATACTCATCTCTCAAAAACCGGTCGTCCATTAAAAGGATAATGCCTTTATCTTCCATAGTCCGAATCACCCGTCCTGCGGCCTGCATCACCTTATTCATCCCCGGATATTGGAATGCATAGTCAAATCCGCAGCCATGTTTCTCGTCAAAATAGTTCCTCAGTATTTCCTGCTCTGTGCACACCATAGGAAGTCCTGTTCCCACCACCATAACACCTATCAGCCTGTCCTCTTTCAGGTCAATGCCCTCCGAAAAGATGCCTCCCATAACGCAGAAAGCCACAAGGCTGTCCTGCCTCTGCTCTTCAAACTCTTTTAGAAATTCTTCCTTTTCCTGCTCATTCATGCGGCTTCCCTGAATCAAAAGCCTAAATCCTTGATCCTTTAACGCTTCCTCCTGCTCTCCCCACAGCCTTAATACCTCATTCATATATTGATAGGAAGGAAAAAATACCATATAATTTCCTTTCTTCTGTCCTGCTGCGTCTAAAATGTAAGCCAGAATCTTTTCAAACTCTCTTCGGTTCCGTCTCGTATATCTGCTGCTTACATCCCGGGCCACCATAAGCAGCCGGTTCCCTGCAGGAAACGGACTGTTTATATACACTGCATAGTCTTCCGGGTTCCCGCTTAAAAGTTCCTTATAATACAGCACCGGAAGCAATGTGGCAGAAAAAAACACTGTGGCCCGCCCTTTATCCATGCATTCTTTTAAATGCGATGCCGGGTTCATGCAAAACAGTTTCACCATAAACCGCCCGTCCCCCTGCAGCTCCGAGTAAATCCGGTAGGCCTCATCCATTCCCTCAAATGTATTAAGAAAATTCCTTAGCTGAAAATAAAAATCCAGAACAAGATCCCGATCCTCAAACTCCCGGTGTTCTTCCATAAATGTTTCCATCTCTCCAAACAAAGACATTAGCGTTGCAGCCAGATGATTGATGCTTTCATGGATCACATAGCTTTCACATTCCCTCTTCATATCAAGAAGCTGCTTATTACACCGTTCCAGCAGCCTGGCCACCTTGTCCGACTTGTTTTTAAGCACTTTTTTTACAAGCAGCACATCCTCCTTTACAAGTGCCGCACTGTACATCTCCCTTCCCCTTGATACCAGATTATGGGCTTCATCCACTAAAAACAGATACTCTCCGCCCATGCCGTCAGAAAAATATCTCCTTAGCCTGGCATTGGGGTCAAACACATAGTTGTAATCGCAGATAATGCCATCCACCCAATTGGTAATGTCAAGGCAGAATTCAAAAGGACATACCTGGTACTCCAAAGCATATTGAATCACTATTTCCCTGGTAATGCCGAATTCCCGGTGAATGATATTATATACCGCATCATTTACCCTGTCAAAATGTCCCTTGGCGTAAGGGCAGGCATCCGGATTGCATTGGGGAGAATCCAGTAAACACACCTTTTCCTTGGCAGTAATGGTCACGGCCCGCATGTACATTCCCCTCTGACGCAGCACGGCAAAAGCCTCCTCTGCCACACTGCGCATAATGGTCTTGGCTGTCAGATAAAAAATCTTCTCAATATGTCCCTCCCCCATAGCCTTCAGCCCAGGATAGATTGCAGACAGGGTCTTTCCCACTCCTGTAGGCGCCTGAATAAACAGGTTCCGCCTCCTTACTACAGAGCGGTAAACCGATACTGCCAGATCTTTCTGCCCCTCCCGGTATGCATAGGGAAATTCCAGCTCCTTTAAAGACGCATCACGCCGAAGGCCATGCTCATACAGATATCTGGCCCATTTTACATACTCATGGATCAGCCCTTCAAACCATTCCTTCAGCTCATCAAATGAGTAATCCTTCTGCAGCCTGCGGATTTCCTCCGTTTCCAGGTTACAGTATGTCATCTGTATTGCAATGCTGTCCAGGCCATGGTCAAGGCAATAAATATATCCATAGCACCTGGCCTGCGCCAGATGGACGGCAACGGGCTCATCTATCCGGCTGATATCCATATACACGCCCTTAATCTCGTCGATCATAACTCCTGCTGGCCCTGTATAGATACCATCCGCCCGGCCCTCCACGGCAATGCGGAATTCTCCTTCATCGATCACATGCTTTAAAACAACCTCCGCCTCATACCCTGGCCCCATAGACTTCTGTATCTTCCTGTGAATCCGGCTTCCTGCCTCCATGGCATTTTTCTGTCCTGCCCCTGTCTGCCGATTGTCCAAATCTCCGCTGCGCAGAACGAACTCCACTAAATTGCGGACAGAAATCTTTATGGTCTCAGGAGCAGCTATGCTGTCTCCTATTAAGCCTTTTGCGCCCCTGTTTTCCTCCGAATCCATATTCTGCCTCTTTCCCGGCTATTTGCCGCCCCATTGTAAATATCAATTATACTCTATTCCTATTAAAATGGAAAGCTCCCATTACCTCCTGTTCACTCATGCATGTCAAAAAACGTTTTTAAAAAACAGAACAACCGGCACAGCTTACGCTGCGCCGGCCTGGCAAATCATCTTCCTATTCTTTCCTGTTTGACTTAAAGTTACATCGTTCTTACTGCATGATACGCCTCATGAACCGCTGTCAGTATCTTTCTCGGCGCAACTGCATCGCCAACTGTCACCACATCTTCATACATCTCGTCCAGCACTGCCTCCAGCTGATTATTTGCTCTGAATCCGGCAGCGTTCAAAACCGTATCGCAGGAAATTGTCTGTGTCTTTCCATCCCGTTCAAAAGTCACAGAATCTGCAGTAATCTCCGTCACTTTGGCATTGGCTTCCACTTTCACACCCCGGGTCTTCACCATTTTCCTCAAATGCTGGTCATTATTCAGGCAATGAGCCGCAGCCGCCAGAATATCCGGCAGCATCTCAATGATAGTCACCTGATCAGCTTCAGGCGCAATGTCGCATGCAGCCTCTGTACCTGCCAGGCCTCCGCCGATAATCACCACGTTCTTTCCCACCTGAACCTTTCCGGTCAGATAGTCGGAAGCCAGCTTTGTATGCTCAATTCCTTTAATGGGAGGCATCACCGGTATGGAGCCGGCAGCCAAAATCACCCTGTCATAATCACCTTTTTTCAGGTTCTCCGCCGTAACTTCGCTGTTCAAATATACATGTACTCCTGTTTTTTCACACTGAGTCTCTAAATATTTAATCAACTTCACAACATCCTTTTTAAAGTCACAGCCTCCGGCCGGCCACAGTGTTCCGCCCAGCCTGTCAGTCTTCTCATATAAATCTGCATCCCAGCCCCGTCTCCTGGCTGTAATGGCAGCCTCCATTCCAGCAGGGCCTCCGCCGATAACCAGGACTTTCTTTTTGCTTCCGTCTGCCTTCGGCAGCTGATAGTGAGCCTCTGCATAGCAGGCAGGGTTAACGGCACAATAGTAATGCTTTCCAGAAAAGCCAGCCAGAAGACACTCATTGCAGCCAACGCAGGGGACAATATCTTCTGTATTGCCTTTCTTCACCTTTACCGCCCAGTAAGGATCTGCCAGCATTTGATGTCCCATCCCTATGTAATCCAGCACTCCGTCTGCAACCACCTTTTTCGCCAGCTCCGGGTCCTTTAAATTGCCGTCGCCTAAAACCGGAACATGGACCATCTTTTTAATCGCCTCCTGGACGTCCAGCTTGTGCCCTTTATCACTGTAAACCGTAGTAATGGCCTGGAACCATTCCTCATAGCATCCTGTATCTACATGAAGAGCATCCACACCGGCATTCTCCAGGATTCTGGCCATCTCCATGCCTTCCTCAATGGTTCTGAACCCTTCCACTCTATGGTGAGGCGTAAACTTCACAAGAACAGGAAATCCTGCCGGCACATTCTTCTTAATCGCCTCTATACATTCCAAAGTAAACCGCATCCGGTTCTCCAGAGAGCCGCCGTATTCATCTGTCCTGTTATTCCACTGGGTCGAATGGAACTGATCCAGCAAATATCCTCCATATGCATGCAGTTCCACGCTGTCCGCCCCGGCTGCCACTGCCAGAGAAGCCGAATACCCCACTCTCTGAACCAGGTACTTAATATCCTCCACCGCAAAAGGCTTGCATACTAAATCCGGAAACCAGAACGCCCCTACGCTGCCAGCACTGTAAGGCGGGGTAAACGGATCTGTAAACTGCTGCCTTCCAAGACCAGGAGACAGCTGAACACACACTTTGGTTCCGTACGCATGGCACCGTTCAATAAGCATATTCAGCCTCTCCACATGATGGAAATCTGACAGCTCTGTACATGGCCTGGGCTCATATTTTGTGGACACAACATTAGCCCCGGTAATAATAAGTCCGACCCCGCCTTTTGCCCTTTCCTCAAAATAGTCAATCCCCTCATTGCAGTAAGCCCCGTCTGCTTCCCCTGTTGTCCCCATCGGCGACATGAAGATCCTGTTTTTCAGCTTCATAGTTCCAATGCTGGTTTTGTCAAATAATGTTTTTGCCATGTTCCCCTCTCCTTTACCTTAGTAATATTTTTCTTTACCTTGGTTAAAATTTATCATAAAAACATCCAACTGTCAATAGAATCCGCATTGATTTTTTCATCAAATTGTTCTAAAATAGGTTAAAAGCGTGTCTAAAATGCAGCAGTTCAGATACTAATCGCATCTTTCCCAGCCAATCCTGCTTTTGCATGCTTTAAATTTATTTTCATCCCAGAAAGGTAACGCTATGCCTAAAATCGACAAAGCCGTCATCACGGCCAATGCCATAGAATTATTTAAAAAACATGGTTATAACAATGTGACCATTAACGATATCTGCCAGTCTTGCTGCATTACAAAGCCTACATTTTATAACTATGTAAACTCCAAGGAAGACCTGATCCTGGATGTCTACGACCACACCATTAATAACATTCTTCATGACACCTGCCTTTTTATCCAGGCCGAGTCCCACATAGAGCAGCTCTATATGGTATTTTCCTCCCTTATTGCCGACACTCTGGCTATGGGATGGGATCTGTTCAGCCAGCTTTTAATCTCCAATCTGAATCAGAACCGGCACAGCTTTGACATGAGAGAATCTCTTACCGATTTATGCATTATTATCATAAAAAAGGCACAGGAAAAAGGGGAAATCCATAACATGAATTCCCCCCAATTAATTTATCAGATGATAGCCTACTCCTTTATGGGCTTTGAAACTAACTGGTGCATCCAAAACGGCAGTCTTAATTTTGTCGAGCCATTTTTCAGAGGCATGAACGCCATCCTGCTGCCAAACAGCCAGTATGATGACTGTTTTCTAAAATATTTATCTCCTTAGCTTCAAATATTAAAAAGACCGGAACACATCCTGCGTCCCGGTCCCCTGTTTTTCTTTTCTCATTATAAAACGCTTTTAAGCGGCAGTACGCCTGCTTGCAGACTTTTTCTCCAAAAATGCCTCAAATTCTTTATTCTCCCCGTCATACTCCACAGTCAGAACACGGGTCAAATCCAGGCTCAGCACCCCCAGAATGGATTTGGCATCAATAATAATGCGGTTATAAAAAATATCAATCTCAAAATCACACTGGGAAGCCGCCGCTACAAATTTCTTTGCATCTTCGATAGTCGGTAAAAATATTCTTTTCTGTTTCATGAACTTCATCTCCTTATGGCTATGACGTGCAGCAAACGATTTTGCTGTTATCCACGTTATAACATTTTTCCTGCATGTTGTCAAATTTTACCTAATTACCATATTTATGGAATTTCTTGTGCAAAAAAGTACTTTCTAATTTTTATCTTCTGAACATTTTATGCAAACAAACACTTAATTGTTTCTTTCCCTTCCGTCAATTCCCGTTTTATCTCGCATGTTTTCCCTGAAGAATGCCGCTGGAAATCCTTAATTTTGGTAAAAATTCCTTTCCTGTCCGGCATCCGCCTTCAAAAGTCCGCTGGCTGCGGTTTCCTTACAATCGCCCAGTCATAGTCATCCGCTTAAACTTTGGCCCCAGAGAAATGGCCGCCCAGTTTTCCTAACGTTAATGACCCTTTTTTCCGTAACTACAAAGTCCATAACCCAGTCATGTTCTTCCTTTGGAATACGTTCTGTCAACATTTCCTCCCTGCATAGCACTGCTGCAGGAGCCAAAGTCCCTGGCAGGTACCGGTCATAGTAACCGCCTCCATACCCAAGCCTCACTCCCGCTTCGCAGCAGCATACACATGGAACCAACACCAGCCCTATATCTTTGGCCTGCACCTCCTGACACCATTTCACCGGCTCCAAAATGTCATGGGTTCCTGGCTCAAGCTCCCCCATATTTTCGATGCCATATGCTTTCATAATTCCCTTTTTCCCGCACCTTGGAACTGCCACCTGTTTTCCGTCATTCAAAGCATGCAGAATTAATTCTCTGGTATCCGCCTCTTTTTCCATGCTTACATAAGTAAAAATCACCTCTGCCTGCCTGTATGCCTCCATCTCCAAAATCTGCTCCAAAATCCCTCTGTCCGAATCCATGCAGTAACCTTTTTCCAGCCTGTCCCGTTTTTCAAGCATCTGTCTTCTCAGCTCCGCCTTTTGTGTCATCACATCATCCATACTCTTCTCCTCTTTGTTTCTTCTCTGAGCAACAATGCGCATTTTCAAAATTCGCTAAAAAAGTCAAAAAAGAAGTTGACATACTTTCACTTCTATGATATATTATTTCTTGCGTTCAGTAAACATTTTAAAGCATTACAGCAGTATTTCATACAGGGGAATAGTTCAATGGTAGAGCAGCGGTCTCCAAAACCGTAGATGGGGGTTCGAGCCCCTCTTCCCCTGCTGATTATAGGTTAAAGTTTCTTTGCAGGAAACTTTAACCTTTTTTTGTTTTTCTTTTCCCACTCTCCTCCCAAACATCTCCATCCAAAAGCAGAGGCTGCCCTACAGCAGCCTCTGTCTCACAATCTCATAAGCCAAAACTCCCGCTGCCACAGAGGCATTCAGGGAATCAATTTCCCCTTTCATGGGAATTGACGCAGCCAGATCACATTTTTCTCTCACCAGTTTGCTGACACCATCTCCTTCATTTCCAACCACCAGCCCAATGGGGCCCTTTAAATCCAGCCGATACATCAGCTCTCCGCCCATATCTGCGCATACAAACCAAAGTCCTTCTTTTTTCAGCTTTTCAATGGCAGCTGACAGATTTGTAACCTTGGCCACGCCTGTATAGTTCAGAGCCCCTGCCGATGTCTTGGCCACCGTGGCCGTCAGTCCCACAGCCCTTCTTTTGGGGATAATAACCCCATGGGCTCCAGCCAGATTAGCCGTCCTGATAATTGCTCCCAGGTTATGAGGGTCCTCAATGCCGTCCAGCAGGATCACAAAAGGCGGCTCCCCCTTCTGCCTGGCCTTCTCCAGAATATCCTCCACCTGCACATATCCATATGCGGCTCCCTGGGCAATAACTCCCTGATGGTTCCTGGTTCCAGACAGCTGATCCAGCCTCTCTCTGGAGGCAAACGTAATAATGGTATCCTGTTTCCTGGCTTCTCTGATAATGGTCTGTACCGGCCCATCTTTGCATCCGTCCAATACATACAGCTTATCAATGGTCTTTCCGGATCGGAATGCCTCAAGCACTGCGTTTCTGCCTTCTATCAGTAAATTTTCCTCATTCATTGCTATTTAAGCTTCTCCTATCTCTTCTAATCCTTGGCTGATGAGTTGCGACAGCCGTTCAAACCGTTCCGACAGGTACAGATATCCCACCAACGCCTCAAATCCAGTGGCCATACGGTAATCGGTGATTGTGGCATTCTTTGCCGCAGTCGCAGACTTGGCGTTTCTTCCCCGCTTAAATACCGCCCTCTCTTCATCCGTAAGTTCCGGCTCCAGCAGCCGTATCATCTTGGCCTGAGTCTGGGCTTTTACCAGGGAAGTGCTTTTCTTATGCATTTTATTTACCTGCATATTGCCCTGGCTCAGAACCTTGGCGCGGATCATCAGCTCATAAACCCCGTCGCCCAAATAGGCAAGCACCAGAGGGGAATACATGGCCGGATCAGCCTTCCCGATTCCCATCTTCTCCTGGTACGCCTCTGTAAACCCTATAGACGTCCTTATGCCCTCTTCCATTTAACGCCTTCCCTCGTGTCCTCCAGCACAATGCCCATATCCAGAAGCTTTTGGCGTATCTCGTCTGCACGAGCAAAATCCTTCTCTTTCCTGGCCTGCCCTCTGGCAGCAATCATGGCCTCCACTTCCTCATCCAGAACTTCCTTCTTCCGCTCTGTCACAATTCCCAGAACATCGCAGAGGGCTTCCAGAGTCTTTCTCAGAGCTGCCACATACTCTCTGCTGCTGTCAGAGGATGCTGTAGAATTGCCCAGCTTCACCAGTTCAAATATTGCTGACACTGCATCCGCTGTATTAAAATCATCTTCCATAGCCGCCTCAAATTTGGCAGTTAAGTCCAGAGACTCCTGGTACGATATTTTCTCACTGTCCAAAAGTTTTTCTTCCTTAGTCTTGGCTTCCAGTTCTCTCAGCCTATCCAGGCCGTTATAGATCCGCTCCAGACCGTTTTTCGACGCCTCCATAAGTCCCCCGCTGAAATTCAGGGGGCTGCGGTAATGGGCGCTGAGCATAAAGAAACGAAGTATCTGCAGATCAAATCTCTCAGCGATCTCCCGGACTGTAAAAAAATTCCCCAAAGATTTCGACATCTTTTTATTGTCAATATTCAGAAACCCGTTATGCATCCAGTATTTGGCAAACTCTTTTCCGCTGGCAGCCTCACTTTGGGCGATCTCGTTTTCGTGATGAGGGAAGATCAGATCCTCGCCGCCGCCATGGATATCAATCTGCTCCCCCAGATATTTCCTGGACATGGCGGAACACTCAATATGCCATCCGGGACGTCCTTCACACCAAGGTGACTCCCAGTAAGGCTCCCCTTCTTTTTTCGGTTTCCACAGCACGAAATCCGACGGTTCCTCTTTCTTGTCCTCCCCTGTTACTTTCAATTCCCGGAACCCTGACTGCAGGTCGTCCAGATTCTTGTGAGACAGCTTCCCGTATTCCTTAAAAGAGGAAGTCCTGAAATACACTGTTTTATCCTCCGCCACATAGGCATGGCCCTTGTCGATCAGTGTCTGAATCAGGTCCTGCATCCCTTCGATCTCTTCCGTAGCCTTCGGATGAACCGTAGCAGGCCTTACGTTCATGGCTGACATATCTGCTTTGCACTCTTTAATATACCGTTCGGAAATAACAGCGGAATCCACATCTTCTTCCATGGCTTTCTTAATGATCTTGTCATCCACATCTGTAAAATTTGAAACAAAATTTACCTCGTATCCTTTATACTCCAGATAGCGGCGTACCGTATCAAATACGATCATAGGCCGCGCATTGCCGATATGAATAAAATTGTACACAGTGGGGCCGCAGACATACATCTTCACTTTTCCCGGCTCCAAGGGAACAAACTCTTCCTTTCTGCCGCTTAATGTATTAAAAATTTTCATAAGTTTTCACTCCTCCTTAACTGATTCCGGCGCCATATTTCTCTGTCCGCATCCCTGGCAGCCACCGCACCCATTTCTTTCCATTCTGTCATCATAGCAGTAATCTGCTGCAGATGTCAATAATGTAATGGCCTGGGAAGAAATTCCTTCCCCTGTTCCAGTAAAACCAAGTCCCTCCTCCGTAGTGGCTTTCACGCTTACCCGGCCTTTTTCAAGCTTTAGGGCCTGCTCAATGTTTTCCGCCATTTGAGGCCGGTAAGCAGCAAGTTTGGGCCTTTGGGCAATAATCGTGGCGTCAATATTTTCAATAACATACCCTTCCGCCTCCAAAAGCGCTCCCACATGCTTTAAAAGCTCTATGCTGGAAATCCCCTCATACTTTGGGTCTGTATCAGGAAAATGCTGCCCGATATCCCCCAGCGCCGCTGCCCCTAAAAGAGCATCCATCACTGCATGAACCAGCACATCCGCATCTGAGTGTCCTAAAAGCCCTTTTTCATACGGAATCTCCACCCCGCCTAAAATCAGTTTCCTGCCTTCTATAAGGCGGTGTACATCATATCCCAGGCCTGCTCTCATATTTATATTTCCTCCATCTCTTTGCATTGTCAGTCTGTCAGGTTCTGCTTTTTTGCAGCTTTATCTTATGGAAGCCTTGCCTTTATCCGGCATTCCATGCCTATACAATCATCCGGACCTTTCCCTGAATACATCTTAAATGAATATCCTTCTGATTCATGCAGCTTTCCCCATCCACATGAACCGGCATAGGCCTTTCCGTATGGATCTCTACTTCCCTGCACTGATAACTTCTGATCCCCCGATATTTCTTGTAGTGTCCCATTAGTGATCTGATAAGAAACGGAATTAACTTTATCTTCCCGCTGTGATGAACCACGCACAGGGTCAGCTTTCCGTCACATGGGTCAGCCGCTGGAGCAAATTTAAACCCGCCGCCTTCATATGCGTGAATATGGGCAGATATGAAATAAATGTGGTTCAATTCCACTTTCTGACTCCCATCCAGCAAAAGGTACCCTTTCACTGGGTAACAAGTAAACAGCTGCCGAATCCCCATTACCCAATAGCTTAGCTTTCCCGCATGCAGCTTATTCAATGTCTGCTTCATCTTCCAGCATGCCAAGCCATGGCATACTGCCCCGTCCATGCCTATACCGGCACTGACCATAAACCTTCTGTGCTCCATTTTCTCCCCGTAGGAAAGCACCCCGTAATCCAGAAGCTTATAATATTTGGGATTCAGAATCTTCCTTAAGCACTTGGACGGCCGCACAGGCAGTTTCAGGCTTTTGGCCAGATCGTTGCCGGCCCCTGCAGGTATATATCCCAAAGTAACCGGCCCGCAGAACGCCACCCCGTCCAGCACTTCATTCATGGTTCCGTCGCCTCCTACGGCAATGATGACCCGAGGTTCCCGGCAGCCTTCCGTAATCTCGGCGGCATAAGCCATTGCATCCAAAGGTTTCTCTGTCACATAGGCTTCGTATGGGATTTCCAGATGATTCAGCTGTCGTTCCACGCGTTTCCATATCTTATTGCTTCGGCCGCCGCTGGCATTAGGGTTTACAATAAAATAATACATGACAGGCTCCTCTCTTTCATTATCCTACAGTATACCATACTTTAAACAAAAAGGAAATTATACCGAAAAAATACCGGAAAAATAGTTCCAAAAAAAACTTCAAAAAAATGTCAAAAAAATGTTGACAATTGGCACAATATCAATTATACTAATGGAGCAGTCGCAAGTGCGGCAAGGTATACGGGGTCTTAGCTCAGCTGGGAGAGCATCTGCCTTACAAGCAGAGGGTCATAGGTTCGAGCCCTATAGGCCCCATACCACAAATATTATATGGCGGAATAGCTCAGTTGGCTAGAGCATACGGTTCATACCCGTAGTGTCGAGAGTTCAAATCTCCCTTCCGCTATTAAAAAAGGAACATCTGCTGGTTGGCGGATGTTTTTTTGTGCTGCTTCCATTTTAGCTTCAAAATGAGATGCTGTTGCTTCAACTCCCATTACTTCTGCTTGCAGTTTCAAGCTGTCCGCTTCCAAATAAAAATAGCATATATGGGAAAACGGGGTCTTTATATAGGTAAAATAGGCTTTCCGTTTTTACATAAGAAAGGGTAATTTTGCAGTCTTTAAATAAAAATAAGATACGGGAGAGGCGGACTGCCCCTCTCTCATATCTCATTTTCTAATTAATATATTTTTCCAAAACTCTCATCACTTCCCTGATGTCAATCGGTTTTGCCACATGAGCGTTCATTCCATATTCCAGGCACTTTTTAATATCCTCTGAAAAGGCATCTGCCGTCATGGCAATAATCGGAATGTCTTTATCCGTTCTGTCCATGCTTCTGATAGTCTGGGATGCCTCATATCCTGTCATCACCGGCATACGGATATCCATAAGAATAGCATCATAATATCCTTGTTCGGAATGTAAAAACATATCCACACATTTTCTTCCGTCTTCAGCCCAATCCAGCTTCAGCCCCTGAGCTGAAAGAAGTTCGGACGCAATCTCCCAGTTCAGTTCATTATCTTCTGCAAGAAGCACCCTGTATCCGCCCAGCCTTTCTTTCTGCTCTTCCTGTTTCTCTACCGGTTTTTCAGTGCTTCGTCCCATATACTGCCGCAGCCCATAGAATAATGTGGATTTAAACAGCGGCTTGGAAATAAATCCGCTGATACCGGCTTCCTTTGCCTCTTTCTCAATGTCATTCCAGTCATAAGCAGAAATAAGAATAATGGGAATATCGTCCTTTAAAATCCGGTTAATCCTGCGGGCCGTTTCGATGCCGTCGATTCCAGGCAGCTTCCAGTCCATAAGGATAATCTGATAATCATTATGCTCCCTGTGCCGCTGCTGTACCATTATCAAGGCACTTTCCCCGTCCTGAGTCCAGTCAGCCTTAATACCGATGTCTTTCAGAGATGCTACCGTGCTCTCGCACAGAAGATGATCATCATCCACCACAAGCATATTCCAGTCAGGCAGAATCATGTCCATTTCCTCAATTTCCGCCCTCTCCATATCCAGAGTTACGTGAAATTCGGTTCCCTGGCCCTGTTTGCTCTGCACCTCAATGGTTCCCTTCATGGCATCCACAATATACTTGGTAATGGCCATTCCCAGTCCCGTTCCCTCTGTCTTGTTAACCCGGGCATTGTCCTCCCTGACAAATGATTCAAAAACTTTTTTGCAGAATTCCTCGGACATGCCGATTCCTGTGTCCTTCACTACAATATGATCCCTTACATACCCCTCACCAACAGGCGAGTCTTCCTGATACATGGCAATATTGATAGCTCCGTTTTCGGGCGTAAACTTAATGGCATTGGACAAAAGATTCAGCAGCACCTGGTTCAGGCGCACACTATCGCAGTATACATTCTCTGAAGTAATATCATAGATCTGAACCTCAAACTGCTGGTTCTTTGCCCTTACCTGAGGCTGTACAATGCTCACAATACTGTCCATAACCTCCCGCAAAGATACCTGCTCCAGGTTCAGAGTCATCTTTCCGCTTTCAATTTTCGACATATCCAGTACATCATTAATAAGTCCCAGAAGATGCTTGCTGGACATGGTAATCTTTCTAAGACAGCCCCGGACTCTCTCTCTGTCATCCAGATTTGCAGAAGCTATAGCCGTCATGCCCACGATGGCATTCATGGGCGTCCGAATATCGTGACTCATGTTGGAAAGGAATTCGCTCTTCGCCTTATTGGCGGCAACCGCTTCCTTCCTCGCATTATCCAAAGCTGCCATCTGAATCCGGTTCAGCTTAAAATACCTGATAAAAACAATCAGAAGCACTAAAAGTACCAGGCTGCAGCTTCCTGTAACCATAAATCCCCACTGAGTATTTAATTCCCCCACCGTCTCATCCAGAGTTCCATAAGGCATGATCGTCACCAAATACCATTCCGAATAGGGAAGCTTATCACAGTACATATGGCGCCGCTCAGTTCCTACATCAATAATGCTGGAATAGCTCCTGTTATTCTCCATAGCCAGTGACAATTCTTCTACATACTTTTCTGCGTTGTCTGCATTTCCTTTTTTAAAAATCTCCCGCAGCCTCTGAAAATACGTATTTCTGAAAGCACCGGCGCTGCGGATGACGAAGCTGCCATCTTTCCTGATAATATGAGAATACACCAAAGTATCGTTCTCGTCCAGGAAAAGCACCTCTTTTATATAGTCAGAAGGAAGCCCTGCCACCAACGCCATACTGGTCTGACCGTCTGACATCTCATAGCCGGCAGGAACTGCCATAAGGATGATGCCATTCCCATCCTCGTCAGTTCCCACTGCAACCTTTTTTTCGTTATTTCTCAATGACTCTAGAAACGGCTCCGGATCAGTCACCTTCACAGAACTTCCGAAAAACATTTCAAACTCACCGTCCTGGGAACATGCGGCTAGATAGTCAAATCCCCTTGCTTTTGCACTGTAAGCCAAGCCCTGCCTGTCACTGCTGTTTCCCACGGACGGATGCTCCTCCACTAATGCATTCACCTGAAACAGCCGCATCTCAATGGTAGTCGTGAAATGCATAGAAATCCTCTCGTTCATACCTGTCATGTAGATCGTTCCTACCTTGGTAATCGTGTCGCTGCTCTGCTTATTCATATAGATCGCCAGAAATGAAAACACAACAAGGCAAAGTAGGGATATCCCCACAGCGCTGACAGCTAAAAAACGAGTCATTCTGTCTTTCATAATTTATCCTTCCAGCCCTTTCTGCAATTCCTCAATAGCAGCAGTTACCTGCTTATAGTCTGCTTTCACCCGCTCCACCAAGCCGGCGGCAGCATCGCTCCATCCAGAGCGGAGAGCCTCTGTCAGGTCATGGCTGGATTCATATAACCTGGTAAAGCTTAAGTTCTGGCATACCCCTTTTATGGTGTGGGCGGCCCGAAACGCCTCTCCATAGTCCTCTGCTTCCAGGGAACTGCACAGAAGATCATAGCTTTTATCATTTAAAAATTTAAGCACAAACTTCTGAACCAGCTTTTCTGTCCGAAGCCGGCCCAAAACGTCTTCGTAATCGCCTTCCAAAGCCCCATAACATTCTTTTAAATTCATGTTTTATCCTCCTAGCCTCATTACATAAGCTTTATATAGTTTTCTCTGTGTTTTGGGCCGTTTTTCTTCGCTGCCCGCAAGGCTGCGTCCGCTCCATGGAACAAAACGTTATAATTGGTTCCCATATTCCTGGTCCCCGCCATCCCTATACACACAGATATCTGAAATCCTTCATATTCGCCCTCAGCAGCCCTGGCAACTTTTTCCGCAGCGCTGTCCAAATCCATATCGCATTTCGACAAAAACAAAAATTCGTCGCCGCTGATTCTGGCCACCACTTCATCGCTTCCGGCAATCTCCTTCATGTGCTTTGCCACATGAATAAGAACCTTGTCGCCAAACTCCCGGCCTTTCATATCATTGGCTTTCTTGATGCCGTCCACATCTATCAGCATCAAAACATAGTCTTCCCCTTCCCGGTTTTTAAGCAGTTCCTGAATCTGATTCTTCGCATAATCATAGTTATAAAGCCCTGTCATGGAATCGTGGGAAGCCATTTTTTCCAAAGCGTCTATGCGCATTCTGGACTCATGGATATCTACAGCCTTTCCGATAGCCCCTGTAAATTGTGATTCGTCATCAAAAGACCACATGGCCTGGCATACAATGCTTACCCATCTGGATTCCCCGCCTATGTTGGCCTTACAGTCATATTTCACCACCGGTTTCTCATGGGATGCCTCTGTCAAAATACGCAGAAATTCTGCAATGTCCCCTCTTTCTATAAGGGAGTACAGAGGCCCGTTTTCCTTAAACGGGTCCATAATAATCTCCGGAAGCCGGAGCTTCTTTGCTCCCCATTCGGACAGCGTAAGCATGGGAGGGAACAGGGTATATTCAAATTGTATCTCATCAGACATGGATGCATAGAAGCTGCACTTCATACGTTCCTTCTCCAACAGCCGCAGCGTCCGCTCCGACGCAGAGGAATCCTTTGGCTGAAGCTTATTCTCCAGTATCTCCTGCAGTTCCTGTTCATTGGTCCGCCCCGGATTGCATTCTTTCAGTCTGTCCGGCAAAACATCCGCAATGTCATTAAAACATTTCAAAATCAGAGGGTTAAAGGTTCCGCATTCCCCGTTGCAGATCATCCGGACAGCTTCCTCATGGGGGATCGCCTTTTTGTAGACCCGCTCGCTGGTTAATGCGTCATAGACATCTGCAAGAGCAACCACCTGCGCAGAAATAGGAATGTCATCCCCCTTTAATCCGTCTGGATATCCTCTCCCGTCATACCGCTCATGATGCCACCTGCAGATGGCATAAGCCTCTTTGACCAATGGTTCATCCTGGTGGAAAGCCAAATTCTTAAGCATGTCAGCCCCAATGGTGGTATGAGTCTTCATCGTGTCAAATTCTTCTTTTGTCAAACGCCCTGGCTTGTTAAGTATCTCGCCGGGAATGGAAATCTTTCCAATATCATGAAGGGCGGAAGCCATGCTGATCAGGGAAATCTCTTCCTGGTTAAAATGATGTTTATCCGAAATCTGAACAAGATGTTTTAAAATCTGCTCTGTCAGTATCCTGATATGCAGCACATGAAGCCCGCTTTCGCCGTTTCTGAACTCCACAATATGGCTGAGGATATCAATCATCAAAGCATTCTGCTTCTCATTTTCATCAATCTGCTCCATAACAAGAGCAGCCAGTTTCTTCTGCTTTGCATAGAGCATAATGGTATTGACCACTCTCCTGTGAACCACCGCAGAATCAAAGGGCCTGCTGATATAATCGGAAATTCCCATCTCGTAGGCTCTCTTTACCGGTGCAGCGCCGCTTTCTGAAGAAATCATGATCACAGGCACTTCTTCTATCCACTCCCGCTTATTCATAATCTCCAGAACCCCGAAGCCGTCCATCTCCGGCATGACGATATCCAACAGGATCAGGGACAGCTCCGCCCTGCACTCCTCAATAACTGCAACTGCCTCTGTCCCGTTTTCTGCTTCAATAATCTCATATTCGCTTTCAAGCATATCCGCCAAAATTGCCCTGTTCATCTCTGAGTCGTCTACAATCAGTATTTTCTGTTTCAATTCTAGTTCCTTGCTCATTTTGATTCCTTCCTGAATATGTTACTTTTATGTAAAACGTGTTTTTTTCCTTCCCACTCTCTTATTCATTATAAAGAATACAGCCCAAAATTACAAGTCTAATCTGTAAGACTTTTCTCCTCAGGCCTTTGTCCAAGGAGAATTTTCCCCAGCCATTTGCCGGCTTTCCCCTGTAAAACATAAAGAAAATGCTCTCTTTCCGGATGCAGATGCACTGCTGCCTATAAATGTCTGCCAGGCGGATCGGAGATGTCTCACCTCTTAAGGCCGTTATGGGTCAGGTTCCCGGAGCAGCCTGAAATCTCATGGCAAAAATAAGGGGCTTCTGCATATAACTGCTTTCATGCAGAAGTCCCCTGTAGTATTTATAAACACGAATGACGTCTTCCTGTCCGTCAATCGATGAACAGTCCCATTTATGCGCAGACCAGCTCCCATTGCCTATGTTAGCTGCTTAAGAATCCTTTCCCAATAATCTCGCTTGAATTGGTAACCATCATAAATGCAGAAGGCTCCACGTTGCGGATGTAATTCCGCAGCTGTACCGCCTGCCCCCGTTTCATGGTAGTCATGACCACTGTCTTTTTGTGATGGGTAAACGCCCCCTGGGCTTCATACACGGTAGCGCTGCGGTGAAGCCGGTTAATAATATAATCGCAGATGGGAAGAGGATCGTCACATACAATATTAAAACATTTGCACAAATTAATGTTTTCAATAACCCCATCCACCATTAAAGACTTGGCCATAAGCCCCAGGCTGGAAAAAAGCCCTGTAGCCGGTCCGAAGATAAAGAAAGACGATGCCACTGCAAAAAGGTCTGCCAGAAAGAGAGCCGTTCCGATATTGAAGCTGGTGTACTTTTTTAATATCAGCGCAATAATGTCCGTCCCCCCACTGGAAGCGTTGATATTAAACAGCACTGCCGAACCTACTGCCGGAAGCAGTATGGCAAAGACCAGCTCCAGCACAGGCTCTGAAGTCAGCGGCCTGTCCATGGGATATAATTTTTCCAGAACGCTTAAAGACACGGACATCAAAATGCTGGCATACACTGTCTTAATGCCGAACTGCCGCCCTACAAAGATAAAGCCTGCCAGAAGAAGCACCATATTAGCCGCAAAGGTAAACTCGCCTGCCGACAGCTGCGTAACTGCACTTATCACCGTGGAAAAGCCGGTAACCCCTCCGAAAGCAAAGTGGTTGGGGAATTTAAAAAAATACACGCCTGCCACCATAACCAAAATGCTTGCCGTGATGAGGCCATACTCCCACAAAAGCTTCATTACTGGATTCTTAAATTCTCTTGTCATTACGTTTCAGCAACCGGCTGCCCATCCTTATGCAGCCCCATTGCCGCCTCCCTGTTTTTCAATTTTTCCTTCTCCCTGAATATAACTCCTGAGGACATCAAATGCAAACATCATTACTCTTGGAAGGGCCACAATGCTTTTGTTGTGAAAGGACAAGGAGGCTGTCCCTTTAACCGGACATTCTTTAGTTAAACCCGAAAAACTTCTGGCTGATCTTATACCCGGCAATGGACACCTTTCTTCCGCCTTTTCCCGGAAGATTCATCCCCTGCCCCAGAAATCCGAAGCGAAGCCTTAAAAACAACAGGAAATTGCTTTTCCTGACATACTGCCACAGTTCTTTTTTCTTAGCCATATTCTCCTCTGTTCCTGACCGTATAGCGAGAATAGACGAGATCACCATCATGATCTCCAGATACCGCACCATATAGAAGCGCAGCTTCCAGTTGGTTATCTTTGCTTCATTATAATAATCAATCATCAGCTTATTGACCAAAATCTGCTGGTCAATCCGCCCTATCATCACGCTTTCATTGACCGACTGATCATCCCGCCCAATAAAGTACCGGTAAAAATTCACGTCCAGATAGTACATGGTCTTAACATAGGGCAGAGGCTGGTAGACGAAAATATTATCTACATAAAATGTGTGTTCCGGCAGTTTGAGGCTGCACTGCTGTAAAAGTTCCGTGCGGTAAATCACGGAATGCATCAGGATATACTGTCCAAGTATAAACATTTTTGTGTCTTTCCAGGTAAATATCTGATCTTTCGGCAGCGGAACGCGGTAGTTCATCACTTTTTTCCGCCAGGCTCCCTGTTTTTCATACACAAAATTAGAAATCAGCATATCAAGAGTCTCGTTTCCGTACACAAACTCTTTAAGAACTCTTAAGACTTCCATATAAGCGTCTTTATCCACCCAGTCATCGCTGTCCACCACTTTAAAGTAGATCCCTCTGGCATTTGCAAGTCCAGTGTTCACCGCCCCGCCATGCCCTGCGTTTTCCTGGTGAATCGCCCTGCATATCCCTGGGTAATTCTTTTCGTACTCGTCAGCGATCTCCGCCGTCCGATCTTTTGCAGAACCGTCGTCCACAATAAGGATCTCCACCTGTTCTCCTCCCTCCAGCAGAGATTCTATACAATGCCTCATATAATTCTCCGAGTTATAGCACGGAATTACTACGGATAGCAGTTTCACCTGATGTTCCTCCTTTATCATTATATGTACTCTATGCCGCATTTGTCAAAACGACCGATGTCAAGTTAGCTGCCATGTGCATCAGGACAGGCGCCTTGATCGTACCCTCCTGCTCCATTCCCCATGCCAGAATCAATCCCATAACAACGCCATAAATCCCCTGAAGCATATTGCCATGGTACATGCCGAATACAGCCGCTGACAGCCACGCTGACAAGGCAAACGGATGGTCTTTCCGAAGTCTTCCGAAAATCAGTCCTCTGAACACAAGTTCCTCTGCCCAGGGGATCACCACTCCCATGGCTACTGCCTGAAGAAGTAAAGAAGGGCTGTACAGTTTATGCGCCATGCCGGAAAAGCCCGGAAAATACTCTGGAAGGGGGCTGAGCATAATCAAAGTATTTACTGCCCAACTGGCGCCTATTCCTATGGCAATGCAAAACAGCCCGTCTTTTATTTGAAACCGCACCTGCCTCCCTGCGGCGTTTTCCCCTCCGGCAGCCCATCTCCGGCTTGTATCCAATGCACTTTTCGGCATGTTTTTGTACAGCCATCCAAAAACAGGAACCGCCAGGCAGGCTCCTGCAAATGTGCTAAAAAGCGTCTCTTTGCTTTTGCACAGAGCTGACCATATATCTGTCATAAGGCCATATGCCAAAACCGGCCAGCATATCTGCCATATAAGTTCCGCCATCTCAATCATCCCTCTTATATTCTGCCTTACGACATTCATTATATATCAGAAAGCATTTCCTATCAACAATCAAATTTCATGCTGTAAATCCAAATGTTTCCCATATAGCTCTCACTCTTTGGAAAGCTTAACAGAAATCTTCTATTTTAAATTTTATGTTTCTTGTCAAATACTATAAAGGACAGCAAAAATCACATTTTAAAGGCTGCTGCAAAATTAAAGGTACTGATATTGAAAAAATTCCGTTTTGCAGCTGCCTGACCTGTTTTAAAGAGAAAGGAGTGTTGCCCTTATGCCAAACTGTTGTTCCTCCAAGAAGAGCAGCTGCTGTTCCTCCCCTGTTCTGGCCATTACCACGGTTCCTATACAGCCCTGGGAGGAGCCTTACGAGCCTTGTCAGGCCTTAAAGGCAGGAACCATTTTTCCTGGACTTGACCTTCCGTTTTTTGTAACAGGAGGTGAAAAACATGGATGACAGAAACACGCTTTTGAAAGAAATTGACCAAGTCAGCTTCTACCTGGATGATCTGCGTCTGTACCTGGACACCCATCCTCTGGAAGAAAAAGCCCTGGATCTTTACCAGCAAAAACATCAGAAAAGGCAGGAACTTTTAAAAGAATATGCTGAGAAGTTTGAGCCTCTGACCTGTCACTGCGTGGATCTAACCACCAACGGCAGTCAGGCCTCAGACACCTGCTGCCTGGGCCATAAGCACTGGACCTGGAGTGACGGCCCCATTCCCTGGGAAACTGCTGCCAACAGCTGCCATATTTCAAAAGGAGGTGTTTAAGACATGTGGAGTTATGAAAAACGCCTTCAGTTCCCGGTGCACATTACCAAAACCTGTCCTAAAACCGCTTCCCTCCTTATGAGCCAATTCGGCGGCCCTGACGGAGAACTGTCTGCTTCCATGCGTTATCTTTCCCAAAGATATACCATGCCATGCAAAGAAGTAGGCGGCCTTCTTACGGACATCGGCACTGAAGAGCTGGCACACCTGGAAATCATATGCGCCATTGTCTACCAGCTGACCAAAAACATGAATGTGGATGAAGCCAAAGCCTGCGGTTTTGACGCCTACTATGTAGATCACACCTCGGCCCTGTGGCCCGCAGCGGCAGCCGGCGTTCCCTTCAATGCCTGCGAATTTCAGTCTAAAGGCGATGCCATCGCCGATTTAATGGAGGATCTTGCTGCAGAACAGAAAGCCCGCACCACATATGACAACCTGATCCGGATCATTGATGACCCTGAGGTAAGGAATCCACTGAAGTTTCTGCGGGCCAGAGAGGTAGTCCATTTCCAAAGGTTCGGGGAGGCCATGGAAAAGATTAAGGACAGCCTGGATGCAAAAAATTTCTATTACTTTAATCCGGAGTTTGATAAGCAGTTTGTAAAGGAATAAGGAAAAGCCCTCGCTATATGCTAAACAGCGAGGGCCTTTACATCATAAACTTTCCAAGCCAGGCAGTTACGAAACAAACGGTTATGGCTGCTCAGCAAACCTGCTTATTTCACCTGGCAAACCCAAATGACAGCTGTCCCTGTTTTGCAGCTTTATTTGTCAGGCAGACGCATCTGTCAATTCTTCCTCTACTTCCTGCATGTCAAAGTAGATTCTCTCCTTCTCATTTCCAGAACTGTCATATACATATCCCATCTTTGCGTACCCTTCTGCGCAGTTGACGATGTGGCCTTTCTGATCATAATATGTTTCATAAGCAAGCCTTCCCTGGCTGTCATGAAATATTCCTGGCCATAGCTGCGATATTTATCCCTTTCCCCTTTTCTGTAGCAGCAGACAATCCGGAACGCAGGCTGAAACATCCTCATTCCGTACAGTGAGGAATACTCTCTCATAACTTCCATCTGTCCATAAGGCTCCTGGTACTCCAGCTCCACTCTGCTTTTTATAGGATAGTTTTGGATCTTCCAGTATCCGGCGCAATTCTGCCTTTCTGCCGCAGACATAGGTTCCCCTACCCCCATGGGGATTCCAAAGACTTCGGCCACGTTTCTGTAGTATTTTGTGTCATGATAGTTGTAGACAGTAAAGCCAATTAAAACAGCCATTGCCGGTAAAACAAGCCGGAGCCTGGGGTATGCCTCTTTCATCCAAAGGAACAAGTCTTCTATGCCGCTCCGTAATCCTTTAAAAAAGTTTTTTATTTTTCCCCATCCCAGCAGACAAACAAAATCCCAAATGGAAAGGCCGCCAAAAAACAGGATGACCATTATAGAAAAAATATAGAACCACTCTGTCTTCTGATACTCGGCAAAGGCTAAACTTATGGTGCAATAAGCAGCCACCGTAGCCATGTTCATCAGCATTTGAGCGAAATCATGCCAGCCTCGGTTTTTGTTCTTTTTATCTATTTTCTCCTTTAGTTTTCTTAATAGGCTCTTTTGCCTCCAAAATTTCTCTATAAACCAGCTTTTTAAGCTATTTACTTTATTATTTACAGCTTCCTTTATCTTCTGCATAAACAAAACTCCTTTTTTGCACTGGAAATTAGTCTACTTATTTCTATTTTAAATCAAATAATATCTTGATACAGCGATCCTATAATACCCGTTTTCTGATAACTTATTTTTGTTTACCCTTATATAATTTTGCTGCTTTTCCATCCCTCTGCCCCGAATGACAAATTTTATTATAAAAAGATATTCCCAGAAGCCCTCCTGTTCTTGCCTTGACTAATTGGATTTACAGCTGTATAGTAGTAACAATTCAAATAAATTTGCAATTTGCCGCGCCTTCCAGGAATGCATGCAGAATGCAAAAAGCAGAAGTGAAGTCAAATAATGAAAATACATGAAAGTGTCCGTATCATAACGTCAGCCATCTGTCCCAGCGAGGTATCAGACATGCTATTAGAAGAAAAGCTAAGACAGCAAGAACATATGTCACCTGGAGAAAAAAGCGTGGCAGATTACATTCTCACTTTGGGAAAGGAATTAAGCCGGTATTCCACCCGGAATCTGGCGGATGCGTCCTACACCTCTCCCCCTACAGTGATCCGGCTGTGCAAAAAGATGGGTTACAGCGGTTTTGAACAGTTAAAGGAGCAGTACTGCAAAGAGCTGGAATATCTGGAACAGGATTTCGGGCAGGTAGACGTAAACTTCCCCTTTGACAGCAGCGACACATTGTCCAAGGCCGCCAGAAAAATGTGCCGCCTGTATGAAGAGACTGTAAAAGATACTCTGTCCATCATGCAGTACGATATGCTTTTAAAGGCAGTGACCCTTATAAAATACTGCCAGACCATCTATGTGTTTTCCGCCGGGACCACCCTGAATCTGGCAGTTGCATTTAAAGAAAAAATGATGAAGATCGGCCGCAGCGTAGCCATCCCCAACAATTTAAACTATCAGCAGTATGAAGTAAACTGCATGAAAAAGCAGGATCTTGCCCTGATCATATCCTACTCCGGCGAGACAGGGGCTATTGTCCAAGCAGCACGTACCTGCAGAGAAAAAGGAATCCCGGTTATTGCCATTACGTCCTTTGGGGACAACACCTTAAGCCGTCTTGCCTCATGCAAACTTCTGATTTCCACCAGGGAAAGCCTGTTTTACAATATTGGTGATTTCAGCAGCCACATTTCCGTCAATTTTCTGCTGGATACTCTGTATGGCGCTTATTTTCTGCAGGATTATGAAAAGAACTATGACCGCAAACTGGAGCTTGTGCAGCAGATGGAAAAACTGCGCCATTCTGATAATCCCTGCCTTACGGCCCAGAGCAGAAAGTCTGCCTCCAGCAGCCATGGCTGAAACAGTGTTCCGCCCTTTTACAGGAAAACTGCCCCGGGGATTTTAACACTGTTACAATCTGCTGCCAAACTGTTACCAAAACCTCTTTTTTCCTTTATAGTGGGGAAAAAGGAGGTTTATTTTTTTATGAAATTCAAGGAAAACTTTTTATGGGGAGGCGCTACGGCGGCCAACCAGTATGAGGGCGCCTATGATGCAGACGGCAAAGGCTTAAGCATTGCAGACGTGGAAAAAGGCGCCAGGCACGGAGTGCCCAGGGAAATCCATGATCAGGTGTATCTTGGAAACTACTATCCCAGCCATGAGGGCGTGGATTTTTACCACCGCTATAAAGAAGATATCGCCCTTTTTGCCCAAATGGGGTTTAAATGTTTTCGGATGTCCATTAACTGGCCCCGTATCTTCCCAAGAGGCGATGAAGAACAGCCTAATGAGGCAGGCCTGCAGTTTTATGACCGGGTATTTGCAGAATTGCACAAATACGGCATTGAGCCCATTGTCACACTGTCGCACTATGAAACGCCTCTGTATTTGGTGCAGCGCTATGGCTCCTGGAGAAACCGGAGGCTTATTGACTTTTTCATACATTACTGCCAGGCTGTTTTTATGCGGTATAAAGATCAGGTCCGTTACTGGATGACTTTTAACGAGATCAATGAAACCATGAACCAGAAGCAGCCCTGGCACCAAGCCGGTATCCTGTTTGAGGAAGGGGAAAATAGGGCGGATGTTGTTCTCCAGGCCAGCCATCATATGATGGTAGCCAGCGCTAAAGCCGTACTGCTGGGCCATAAGATAAACCCAGAATTTAAAATAGGCTGCATGCTTCAGTATCCCATGACCTATGGAGCTACCTGCAGGCCTGAAGATCAGCTGGCCAAAAAGTATCATATGATGCCCAATTTCTATTACGGAGACGTTATGTGCCGCGGATATTATACCAATACCTGCACTGCCCAGCAGAGGCGGCTGGGCGGAACCTTTACCCAGAATGCGGAGGATGCCCTCATATTAAAAGAAGGAACTGTGGATTATATTGCTTTCAGCTACTACTTCTCTTCCATAGCCAGATATGCGGGACCAGGGGATAACATCTGCACAGGGGAGAAAAACCCTTATCTGAAACGAAATGACTGGGACTGGCATATCGATCCTCTTGGTCTCAGGCTTTCTTTAAATGAACTATATGATCGGTATCAGCTTCCTCTCTTTGTGGTAGAAAACGGGCTGGGGGCCATTGACACCGTAAAGGAAGACGGAACCATTGAAGATGATCAGCGCATTGCCTTTCTGGCAGCACATATCAAGGCCCTGAAAGATGCCGTGGAACTGGATGACATAGATGTAATTGGCTATACTTCATGGGGCTGCATCGACATTATCTCTGTGGGCACCGGGGAAATGCGCAAGCGGTACGGATATATCTATGTAGACAAAGATGATGAAGGCAAGGGAACCTTTGAGCGAAAAAAGAAAAAGTCCTTTGATTGGTACAGAACAGTAATTGCTTCCAATGGGGAAGACTTAAGTTATTAACATTCATTTCACATAGAAAGAGGTATTATATGAAAAACTGGTCTGAAAAAATGAGTGAGGCTTTAATGCCCATAGCAGAGAAAATCAGCGGAAACCGGTATCTGTCCGCCGTAAAAGAGGGATTTTTCGGAGCTATGCCCATTCTCATCGTGGGTTCTTTGTTCCTGTTATTTACCAGCCTGCCTTTTGAGGGATATTCGGACTTTATGGCCCGCATGTTTTCTGACAAATGGATGGATTTCTTCTACATCCCATACCAGGTAAGCTACCAGCTTATGACTCTGTTTGTGGTGGTGGGAATTGCAAAATCCCTGGCGGAATATTACCGCATTGACACCAAGGCTGCCATTACCCTATCCCTTGTGGGTATCTTTATCCTGACCCCGGTCATTGTAACAGAAGACAAGATAAAAGGTTTTCCTCTCAGCAATTTGAGTGCGTCTGGCCTGCTTCTGTGCATCCTGGCCACCTGTCTGGCAGTAGAGATTCTGCGGTACTGCCTGCAGAAAGGCTGGACTATTAAAATGCCTGATTCTGTGCCGGAAAATATTGCCAAGTCATTTGCCTCTGTAATCCCTGCGTTTTTCGTTTTCTTAACGTTTAACATCATTCGTCTGGTTTTCAGCCTGACGCCTTTCGGCAATGCCCAGACCTTTATTTTCCAGACCCTGCAGAAGCCTTTGCAGGCCTTGGGAAGCACCTTGCCTGCCACCATTATTGTCCTGGCAGTGGAATCCATTATCTGGTGCTTCGGAATCCATGGCTCCAGCATTGTGTCTTCTGTCATGAATCCTATCTGGTACTCCCTTTCTGCCGAAAACGCAGCGGCGTTTGAGGCGGGAACAGCCATGGCCAATGTGGTAAACTACCAGTTTATCGCACATTTTGTTAAGATCGGCGGTGTTGCTGCTACCTTGGGGCTTGCCATTGCCTGCCTTCTTCGCTCCCGTTCCAATCAGTATAAAGCTTTAGGAAAGCTGGCTATCATTCCGTCCGTTTTCAATATTAATGAGCCTCTGATCTTCGGCATGCCCATTGTCCTGAACCCGGTGATGATGATACCATTTGTGGCTGCCAACATCGCCGCAGGAACCGTAACTTATCTGGCCATTGCCTCTGGGCTGTGCCCAATGATCAACGGGCTTAACCTTCCCTATACTACTCCAGTAATCATCTCTGGCTTTATTCTCTGCGGCTGGCGGGGCGCCCTGCTGCAGATCGTGCTTCTTCTCATAAGCATTGGGATTTATTACCCATTTTTTGCTATGCTGGATAAGCAGGCCTATGAGACGGAACAGTCAGAAAGCTAAGGGCGGCCCCCTATGGACATGAATGTTATCCTGAACCAGATGGGACAGCTGTTTCTGATTATAGGGCTGGGGTATGGGCTCAATAAGTTTGGGCAGATTGATGATGGATTTTACAGCCGATTAAATAAATTTGTCTTAAACGTCACCATGCCGGCCATGATTCTGGGTTCTGTCCTTTCCAAAACTCAGACTATGAAAATCCACTTGCCTTCCATGGCTGTTTCCTGTTTTGTCCTTGTTGTAGCTCTTCCTGCTTTTGGGTGGGCGCTGGCAAAGCTCCTTCCCATTCAGAAGAAGGATCAAGGCTTGTATGCATTTATGATCATGTATCCTAATGTAGGATTTATGGGTTTTCCTCTGATGAAGTCTGTCTTTGGCCCTGATTCTGTCCTGGCAACCGCCATTATCAATTTATGTTTTAATATATCTTTGTTTGCCGCAGGCCCTATGGCACTGGGAGGAAAAGAAAACCGTTCCTTTTCCTTGAAGACATTTCTTTCACCGGGAATCATATCGTCTCTCTGCGCAGCTGCCTGCTATGCCTTTCACATCCCCTGCCCTCAGGCGGCAGGGGATGCTTTAAACCTGGTAGGTTCCATGACCACGCCTTTGGCCATGATGCTCATCGGCGTCATACTGTCCAAAATTCCTTTTAAAGAGGTGTGGAAAGATAAACAGGCATATCTGCTTTCCCTAATAATCCAGCTGGGAATCCCTGCCGCAGCCTGGCCTGCCTTAAAACTTTTTATTCCAGATCCGCTGATCCGAGGCATTACTCTGATCATACTGGCCATGCCTGCTGCCAATTCTGCCGTAATCTTCGCCGAGGAATACGGGAAAAACGAAATATTTGCCGCCAAGGTAGTTTTCCTGTCCACATTTATTTCCATAGTCACCATTCCTTTATTGGTTATATGGTTCCTGATCTGAATATTATCTGTTCTCAGGCTGGTTTTACCTGTCTTTTTGTATAATTGGGGGATAAATATCCAAAATAATCCATAAAAAGCTGGTATTTACCGAAATCCGGTGGTACAATCATTGAGTCCTGCGGCTGTGGAATTAAAGCCGCTTCTTAAGCTTGCCCACCAGGGCCGCAGTCAGTTACCTGCAGACCAAACTAAAGGAGATCAAAACCATGAATTTGGAAAAAATGTTTCATCTGAAAGAGAACCGCACTGATGTAAAAACAGAAGTCCTCGCCGGCATTACCACGTTTATGACCATGGCCTACATTCTGGCAGTCAATCCCAACATCCTTGGCGCCTCAGGCATGGACAGCGGCGCCGTGTTTACTGCCACGGCTTTGGCTTCCATGGCCGCAACCTTGCTTATGGCTTTATTTGCCAACTACCCTTTTGTACTTGCGCCCGGCATGGGGCTTAACGCCTACTTTGCCTATACTGTGGTGCTGCAGATGGGGTATTCCTGGCAGACGGCCCTGGCGGCGGTTTTTATTGAGGGAATTATCTTTATCATCCTTTCCCTTACCAATGTACGGGAAGCCATTTTCAATGCCATACCCATGAATTTAAAGCATGCTGTATCTGTAGGCATCGGCATTTTCATTGCCTTTATCGGTATGCAGAATGCCAAGATCGTGGTGGACAGCGCCACGCTGGTATCTATTTATTCCTTTACAGGTTCCGTAAAGGCCGGAACTTTCACCAGCGAAGGCATTACCGTGGTTCTTGCTCTTATAGGCATCCTGATCACCGGTGTGCTCCTGATTAAAAAAGTGAAGGGCAATATCCTGTGGGGAATTCTGATTACCTGGGCTCTCGGCATTCTCTGCCAGCTGACAGGGCTGTATAAAGTGAATCCGGAATTTGGGGCATACAGTCTTCTCCCTGACTTTTCCAACGGGATCTCGGTTCCAAGCCTGGCGCCTACCCTGATGCAGATGGATTTTAAGGGAATACTCACCCTGGACTTTTTTGTGGTAATGTTTGCATTTTTATTTGTGGATTTGTTTGACACCTTGGGAACTTTAATCGGCGTGGCCTCTAAGGCGGATATGCTGGACAAAGACGGTAAATTGCCCCGCATTAAGGGAGCTTTGCTGGCGGATGCCGTTGGGACCTCGTTTGGTGCGGTTCTTGGAACCTCTACAACCACCACATTTGTGGAAAGCGCTTCCGGCGTAGCCGAGGGCGGAAGAACAGGGCTTACTGCAGTGGTATCAGCCATCTTGTTTGGCTTATCCCTGTTTTTATCTCCCATTTTTCTGGCTATTCCGTCCTTTGCAACAGCCCCGGCTCTTGTGGTAGTTGGCTTCCTTATGATGACCTCAATTGCTAAGATTGACTTTGTCGATTATACGGAGGCAATTCCGGCCTACATCGCCATTATTGCCATGCCGTTTATGTACAGCATTTCCGAGGGTATTGCCTTAGGCGTTATCTCTTATGTGGCTGTGAATCTGGCCACAGGCAGTGCATCCAAAAAACGTATCAGTCCTCTTATGTATATTCTGGCTGTACTGTTTATTATTAAATATATGATGCTGTAGGTTTTCCCTAGTTCAGATTGTTTCAGGCAGGCTTTTGTCATGTTAAAAGCCTGCTTTTTTCTGTCTCTGTCACCTTTCTTTCTCTTCTGCATATAATGCAGTAACCATTTTCTGCGAGGAATTCTATGAACAAACAGCTGTTGTTTCGGATGTGCGGCGACCCGCACCCTGATTCCGCCCCAAAACGCTGGGGGAAAAATATCCGCACCTGCGCTACTGACCAGGGAAGCCGCGGCCTTCTCCAGGTTAACGTAGTATCCATTATTAACAACTTTCCTATTGAAAACGCCACTGTGCGCATCACCAATTCCACAAGCCCGGATAATGTAGTAGAACAGATTACCACCAACAGTTCCGGCCAGACGGAACAAGTTTCTCTGGACGCTCCGCCTTTAGAGTACAGTATGGTTCCCGGCAGTGACCGCCCATACTCTGAGTATAATCTGGAAATATCTGCGCCCGGTTTTAAGACCCAGACTATTTCCGGCACAGAAGTCCTTCCAGATTCCACTGCCATTCAGCCTGTAACCCTGGAACCGGAGGATGACCCGGAACCTTTGGATCAGTCCATTGTCATTCCGGATCATACCTTGTATGGCAATTATCCTCCTAAAATCGCTGAGGCAGAGGTAAAGCCTGTCAATGAATCCGGGGAAATTGTGTTAAGCCGCGTGGTGGTTCCCCAGACCATCGTGGTCCATGACGGCACACCCACTGATTCATCCGCCTCGAATTATTATGTGCCTTACCGGGATTACATCAAAAATGTGGCTTCCAGCGAAATCTATGCCACTTGGCCTCAGGCTACCATTACGGCAAACGTGCTGGCTATTATGTCTTTTACATTAAATCGGGTTTATACGGAGTGGTACCGGAATCAAGGCTATGATTTTACCATAACTTCTTCTACTGCCTATGACCACAAATGGATTTACGGCAGGAATATTTATGAAAGCATTTCTCTTGTAGTAGACGAGATTTTTGACAATTACTTGTCCCGCCCTGACGTAAAACAACCTATTTTAACCCAGTATTGTGACGGAAGGCAGGTTACATGTCCAAACTGGATGACTCAGTGGGGTTCCTGCTCTTTAGGGGAACGGGGATACAGTCCCATTGAAATCCTGCGTCATTTCTACGGTTCCAGCATTTACATTAATACCGCAGAGCAAATTGCAGGAATTCCTGCATCCTGGCCTGGCGAAAACCTGACCATCGGTTCCTCAGGCCAGAAAGTCCGTCAGCTTCAGGAGCAGTTAGACAGCATTGCCACCGTATACAGCGCCATCCCCCATGTAGCTGCTGACGGCTTCTACGGGCCTAATACCGCTGCCACTGTTCGGGAATTCCAATCTATTTTCGGCCTTCCCCAAACAGGAGTCGTGGACTTTGCCACCTGGTATAAAATTTCCCACATCTATGTGGGGGTCACAAGAATTGCAGAATTAACATAGCAGAATTCATTTTATAATTTTCACATATCTATTATTGTATAATTGTCTTAATTTGGAAGGAGTTCTCAATTTGGCTGAAACCATGAAAGTTATTCTAGATCCCGGACACGGCGGTACGGATTTTGGGGCCACCTTTTACGGCAGACAAGAAAAAATCGATAATTTAAAACTCGCTCTGGCAGTGGGCAATATCCTTTCCCAGCACGGAGTAGACGTTGTCTACACCCGAGTAAACGACACTTACAGCACCCCCTTTGAAAAAGCCCAGATGGGCAACCACTCCGGGGCCGACTACTTTATATCCATTCACAGAAACGCCATGCCCGTTCCAGGCACGGCCTCCGGCGTAGAGACTCTGGTTTACGAAAATTCCGGAGTGCCTGCCCTTCTAGCGCAAAACATCAACTCTGCCCTAAGCGCCACCGGATTTGCCAACCTAGGAATCAACGAACGCCCCGGCCTGGTAGTCCTGCGCCGCACCGAAATGCCCGCCGTTCTGGTAGAAGCCGGCTTCATAGACAACGAAGCCGACAACCGCATCTTCGACCAGAACTTCCAAGCCATAGCCCAAGCCATAGCAAACGGCATCCTAACCACCATACACCAAGAAGAACAATCCCATCCCGAATACTACCAAGTCCAAACCGGAGTATACCAAAACCAACAAACCGCAACCCAACAAGTAAATCAACTAACCTCCCAAGGCTTCCCAGCATTCATGATATACAGCAACGGCCTGTTCAAGGTAAGAGTAGGCGCATTCTTAAACATGGATAACGCCGTACGAATGGAACAAGAATTAAAAAATTATGGATATAACACTTTTCTTGTCCGAGAGAAGGGGGTATAATGTACACGTAGGCAATGAGCAGTGCGAAAAAACGGAATCAGGAAGCTGCGTCGTGCTTGCACGTAAG
>CATLBO010000006.1 GCA_949879025.1 uncultured Hungatella sp.
AAAGGGAGCCAGGGGATAAGGAATATGGGATTTATGAAATCGTCAGCGATGCCATAAGCATCCCTCCATGCCAGTACGGAATTCTGTCCTGGCAGGAGAACAAGGATCTGCAGTACAAAACCTACGAGACAGATGTAGGCGCCTGGGCTTTGGCTCATGGGGAGGAAGATGAAAACCTTCTCAATTTTTCCGAATATAAAAAGGAATATATCCGACAGCTTATAGAGGACCAGATTAAGGCAGATGCAAAACATGTCCGTGAAAAAACGTCTGGCGAAATGGCAAAGATCTATGCAGATGCATATGCCGATTACTGCGCCGGGGCCAAGATTGATGAGCGGGAGGCCATGAGATCCAGAGAATATAAACAATGGGAGAACTGCTGGCCCCAGAGCAAGCGTGCAGAGGAGCTTCGGGCCATGCTGGGGGATTGTTCCAAAGATTACAATGAGCTGACAGTGCCAGGCATGGTTCAGTGAAAAGGAAGGAAAATTTGTCAAAAAATTAACCGCCTGCCGTTTTATTTTCGTTAAAAATGTGATATACTAACAGGTACAAACAGGTTCGGAAATAAATGAAGGAGGGCATTTTTATGCTGGAAAAGATTGATCTTTCGAAAAAGGTGGACAAAAACACGTTTAAGCAAGTGGTGGAGACTGAGGGCGCACATTTGGCTGAACTTCAAAGACAATGCAAAGCAGCCGGGATTCCGGTGATGATCGTATTTGAGGGCATGGGAGCAGCGGGGAAAGGCGTGCAGATCAACCGCCTGATTCAGGCTCTGGACCCCAGAGGATTTTCTGTACATGCTACCAATTCATCCAATGAGGAGGAACAGATGCGGCCGTTTCTATGGCGATTCTGGACCAAGATTCCTGCCAAAGGGCGCATTGACATATTTGACAGAAGCTGGTACAGCATTGTCCAGAGGGACAGATTTGACTACCCGGACAAGGAACTGGATCTGGAGGGGGCGTTTCAGGATATTTTGTCTTTCGAAAAACAGCTGACAGATGATGGGACCGTGATCATTAAGCTGTTTCTGCATATTTCCAAGGAGGAGCAGAAAAAGCGGTTTAAGAAACTGGATGACTCCAAGGGAACGTCCTGGAGGGTAAATAAGCAGGACTGGAAACGGAATAAAGAATATGACAGCTACCTAAAGATTAACGAGGAGATGCTGGAGCGGACGGACACAGAATATGCGCCGTGGACCATTATTGAGTCTACTGACAAGGACTATGCAGCCATGAAGATCCTTACTACGGTGGCTGACCGCCTGGCCTACGCCCTGGAGAAAAAAGAAGAGACTGGAAAAGAGCTGAAAAGCAGGCAGAAAAGGAAACCGGATGAGCGGTTTCAGAATGGGGTTCTGTCAGGAATTGATCTGTCCAAAAGCCTTACAAAAGAACAGTATAAGAAAGAACTGGCTTCCCTGCAGAAGCGTCTGGAGGCCCTTCACAACGAACTGTACCGGTTAAGGATTCCTGTGGTTCTGGGCTTTGAGGGATGGGATGCAGGAGGAAAGGGCGGAGCCATTAAGCGGCTTACAAGCCATTTGGACCCCCGGGGATATCAGGTAAATCCTACGGCATCGCCAAATGATATTGAAAAAGTGCACCATTATCTGTGGCGGTTCTGGAACAATATGCCAAAGGCAGGCCATATTGCTATTTTTGACAGAACCTGGTACGGCCGCGTCATGGTGGAGCGGATTGAGGGATTCTGCACAGAGGCTGAGTGGAAAAGGGCTTATCAGGAGATCAATGAGATGGAATCCCATATGGCAAACTTCGGAGCAGTGGTGCTGAAATTCTGGCTTCACATTGATAAAGATGAGCAGGAGCGGCGGTTTAAAGAGCGGATGGAGAATCCGGCCAAACAGTGGAAGATCACAGATGAGGACTGGCGGAACAGGGAAAAATGGGATCAGTATGAGCAGGCTGTTGACGAGATGCTGGTAAGGACGTCAACCACCTATGCGCCGTGGATCGTAGTAGAAGGAAACTCCAAATACTATGCAAGGGTAAAGGTTCTCCGGACTGTGGTGCAGGCTTTGGAAAAGAAGATTAAAGAAGTAAAGAAGAAAAGCTGACCGTCTGGAAAGCGGCGGACTGGTATATCTTTTGGCACGAAGTGCCCTGTTTAGAAGGAAATAAAAAAGGGATGCCCTTTGGGCATGCATTAAAAATTCAGGAGGATTTAAGGACTTATGAACCAGCAGGATGCTATCAGAATGTTTGACATGAAAATCGGCCATGTGGGAATCAATGGTGACAGCCAAGAGCAGGCGGCAGCATGGGCAGAGGATTTTTTTAGGCTTTTGGGACTTCCAACAAAGGAGGGGGAGAAATCAGTGTGGGCCGGAGATCTGGTGGAGATCATGAAAGGAAACGGTAGAGGCACGGTGGGACATATTGCCATAAAAGTCAATGACTGTGATAAGGCCATTGAATATTTTAAAAGCTGCGGCATGACGCCTGCGGAGGAAACCAGGAAGACGGAGAATGGAAGAACCGTATTTATCTATTTTGAAGAGGAAATTGCAGGATTTGCAATTCACCTGAATCAGGCATAACATGGGCAAAGTGCTGATAATCGGCGGTGGCGCTGCTGGCATGGCAGCGGCCATCGCCGCCGCAGGCTGCGGACATGAAGTCCATTTGTATGAAAAAAATGAGAAACTGGGGAAAAAGCTGTTTATTACCGGCAAGGGCAGGTGTAATGTAACCAATGCCTGCAGCATGGAAGAGCTGATGAACCATGTGGTCAGCAATCCCCGGTTTCTATACAGCAGTTTTTACGGTTTTACCAATGAGGACATGATGAGGCTTCTGGAGAAAAACGGGTGTCCTCTGAAAGTGGAGCGGGGAAACCGGGTCTTTCCTGTTTCCGATAAATCTTCCGATGTTATCGGGGCCCTATCCAGGCAGATGAAGGAGCTTGGGGTCAGGGTCCACCTTTATGGACAGGTGAAGGAACTGCTTGTGGAGGATGGTGTGTGCCAGGGCATCCAGGTTCTGCAGGAAAACAGAGGGGAGAGAAGCCAGGAGAGGGGAGGACGGGACAGAGCCAAAGCTCCTAAAAACAGAGACGGGAAAACTTCAGAAGAGGCCTTCTGTCCAGTGTGGGGAGATGCGATGATTGTGGCTACAGGCGGCCTTTCCTATGAGGCTACAGGTTCCACAGGGGACGGCTACCGTTTTGCCGCAGAAAACGGGCATAAGATAACAGAACTGCTGCCTGCGCTGGTTCCCTTTCAGGTAAAGGAGCCAGTGGTGAAAGACCTGCAGGGATTGTCTCTGAGGAATATTGAAGTTGCTGTATTGGATGGTAAAAAAGAGCTTTACCGGGAATTCGGCGAGCTTTTGTTTACCCATTTCGGAGTCAGCGGGCCGGTGATCTTAAGCGCTAGCAGCTTTGTGTCCAAAATCCTGAAAAAAAGGCCTCTGACTCTGTCCATTGATTTGAAGCCTGCCCTTGACACAGAACAGCTGGATGCAAGGATTGTAAGGGATTTTGAGGGGGTTTCCAACAAACAGTTTAAGAATGCCTTAGGGAACCTTTATCCTGCCAAGCTGATTCCGGTGATAATCGGGCGAAGCGGAATTTCTCCTGAGACAAAGGTTCATGAGATTACCAGAGTCCAAAGACGGCGGATTGTGGAGGAAACGAAAGCTTTCAGGCTGACTCTTACAGGGAACCGTGATTTTAAGGAGGCTATTATTACACAGGGAGGCGTATCTGTGAAGGAAGTCTGTCCTGGAACCATGGAGTCTAAATTAGTTAAAAATCTGTATTTTGCCGGAGAAGTGCTGGATCTGGACGGGGTTACCGGAGGCTTTAACCTGCAGATTGCCTGGTCCACCGGGTGGGCGGCAGGGAGCCATATTCCTGTATAGAAGGATTTTCCGGCGGAGAGTTTCTGAAGCCGGAAGCAAAGGGCCTCCAGGAATATATAAAAAATAAAAGGAGCAAATTCACGTATGACAACTTATAATATCGCCATCGACGGTCCTGCAGGAGCAGGCAAAAGTACCATTGCCAGGAAAGCGGCGGAAAAACTGGGGTTCATCTATGTGGACACCGGGGCCATGTACCGGGCCATGGCTTTGTATCTTTTGAGAAAAGGCATTGACAGAAATGATGAGAAGGCCATAGAGGCTGCCTGCCGGGAGATGGAGATTTCCCTGCAGTACTGCGACAATGTGCAGCAGGTCCTGCTAAACGGTGAGAATGTGTCAGGACTTATCCGGACAGAGGAAGTAAGTTCCATGACTTCTTCCATTTCTGTCTATGGCCCGGTGCGGCGGAAGCTTCTGGAACTTCAGAGGGAGCTTGCCAGAACCAGAAATGTGATCATGGACGGCAGGGACATCGGTACCTGCGTTCTTCCTGATGCCCAGACCAAAATTTATCTGACGGCCAGCAGCCATGTGCGTGCTCTGAGAAGATTTAAAGAGCTGGAAGAAAAGGGCCAGATGTGTAATTTGGAAGAAATTGAGCAAGATATAATAGAGAGGGATTACCGGGATATGCATCGGGATATTGCGCCTTTGAAACAAGCCGCAGACGCTTTGGTTATTGATTCCTCCCAAATGACCATTGGCCAGGTGGTGGAAGCCATTTTAGAAGCCGCCGGGAAACGGGGGCTGGAGGATAAGGGTTAAATGGAGGTAATCGTGGCAAAGACAGCCGGCTTTTGCTTTGGCGTGGAGCGGGCTGTGGAGCAGGTCTATGAGCAGATAAGGAAGGGGCAGCGGCCTGTCTGCACCCTTGGCCCTATTATCCACAATGAAGAAGTGGTAAAAGATCTGGAGGAGAAGGGCGTAAAGGTTTTAAAAGATGAGTCTGCCCTGGAAAGCATGAAAGAAGGGACCGTGATTATACGTTCTCACGGCGTGGGAAAGGCGGTCTATGATAAAATCGACAGACTGGGCCTTCATCTGGTGGATGCCACATGTCCCTTCGTGAAGAAGATACACCGGATTGTCAGAGAGCAGAACGGCCTGGGACGGCGGGTGATTATTATAGGGGACAAAAACCATCCGGAGGTGGAAGGCATCCGGGGATGGGGGGACCATAAGACTTTGGTAGTAAAAGGCCAGGAGGAGATGGCTTATTTGCCGGATCTTACAGGTGAAAAACTATGTATTGTATCCCAGACGACATTTAATTACAATAAATTTCAAGATTTAGTTGAAAAATTTTCGGAAAAGGGTTATGATATACTTGTTTTAAATACGATTTGCAATGCAACACAGGAAAGACAAATAGAAGCTGGACGTATAGCTTCGCAGGTAGATGCCATGATTGTTGTAGGCGGAAAGAGCAGTTCCAATACCCGCAAACTGTACGAGATATGCCGAAAGGAGTGTAAAAACACCTATTACATTCAGACTCTGGGCGATTTTGATCCTGAAAGTGTAAGTTCTGTGCGCAGCGTAGGTATTACAGCGGGGGCTTCAACCCCTAAGAATATTATTGAGGAGGTTCATACGAATGTCAGAGGTATTAAATGAGTTTGAACAAATGTTGGAAGAATCGTTGAAAACAATACGTACAGGAGAGATTGTCACTGGTAAGGTCATCGATGTGAAAGAAGATGAAATTGTCTTGAACATTGGATATAAGTCCGACGGCATTATTCCCAGAAACGAATATACCAATGAATCCGGTGTCGATCTGACCACTGTCGTAAAGGTGGGAGATGAGATGGAGGCCAAAGTCATTAAGGTAAATGACGGCGAAGGCCAGGTTGCCCTGTCTTACAAAAGGCTGGCGGCTGACAGAGGAAACAAGAGACTGGAAGAGGCGTTTAACAACCAGGAAGTGCTGACTGCCAAGGTTGCTCAGGTCCTGGACGGAGGCCTTAGTGTTGTGGTTGAGGAGACAAGGGTCTTCATTCCCGCAAGTCTCGTATCTGATTCCTATGAGAGAGATTTATCCAAGTATGCGGGTCAGGAGATTGATTTCGTGATCACGGAATTCAATCCCAGAAGAAGAAGAATTATCGGCGACCGCAAGCAGCTGATGGTGGCCAGAAAGGCTGAAATGCAGAAAGCGTTGTTCGAGCGGATTCAGGTTGGAGACAGGGTAGAGGGCGTTGTGAAGAATGTTACGGACTTCGGAGCATTTATCGACCTTGGCGGCGCAGACGGTCTGCTTCATATTTCCGAAATGTCCTGGGGACGGGTGGAGAATCCTAAGAAGGTCTTTAAGGCCGGCGAAAAGATCGAAACCATGATCAAGGATATTAACGGTGAGAAGATTGCCTTAAGCCTTAAGTTCCCGGAGGCAAATCCATGGGCTGATGCGGCATCCAAATATGCGGCGGGTAATGTGGTAGCAGGCAAAGTGGCGCGTATGACAGACTTCGGCGCATTTGTCGAGCTGGAACCGGGGGTTGATGCCCTTCTGCATGTATCCCAGATTTCCAGGGAACATGTGGAGAAGCCTGCAGACGTTCTGTCAATCGGCCAGGAGATCGAGGCTAAGATTGTTGACTTTAACGAGGCGGACAGAAAGATCAGCTTAAGCATGAAGGCTCTGCAGATGCAGCCAGTACAGGAAGACATTGCGGATGTGGACGTGGAAGCCATGGCAGCTGAGGATGCTGAATAACGGAGAAAAAAGGTAAGGATCTGACCGCCGGCCATAAGGCCTGGCGGTCTTTTTATTGGAAAACGCGGCAGGGACATATTTTGAGTCAAAAAGATATTATAGATTGAGGAGCAGATGGAGAGAGGACTTATGGAGATTAAGGTCATTGTAGTGGATAATGCGCCGGAATTGAAAGAGCGGCTAACCTCCATATTGTCTGCCATGGAGGGCGTGAAGTTTTTAAAAAGCTTTGACGACGCCGTGGCAGCCATGCAGTATGTGGAGGAAAACCCTGTGGATTTGGTATTCTCCGATGTGGTAATGCCAGAGATCAGCGGGATCACCTTGGCTTCCATGATTTATCAGCGGCAGAACCATCCGGAGGTAGTTCTTTTGTCAGGAATTCCGGGATTTTCCCTGGAGGCGTGGAAGATACGGGCTTTTGGCTTCCTCATAAAGCCATATACAAGGGCACAGATTGCAGAGATGATTAACAAATACCGTCAGGCAGTGAAGAAGGGGCTGCTGGAACGGGATGTGGTGTATCAGGGAGATTGATTTATACGTTAAGATAAGAATGCCGGTTGGAGGATGAGAGATTTCCAAGCCGGTATTTTTGTTGGAATTTTATGTATAAAATACTTGACAAATAATATTATATAATATATAATATAGAAAAATAATCAATATTATAATTTTACTCAACAACAAGCCTAAAGACAAGGAGAGGAGTCATGATATTTAATACAGGCGCAGCCCTTCTGGATGCCATCGTCCTTGCGGTGGTGTCAAGAACGGTAAAAGGAACATATGGCTACAAGATCACCCAGGATGTCAGGGGGGCCATAGAGGTTTCGGAGTCAACGCTTTATCCAGTTTTGCGCAGGCTTTTAAAGGAGGACTGCCTGGAGGTATATGATCTTGCCATAGACGGCAGGAACCGAAGGTATTATCGGATTACAGAGAAGGGGAGGACGCAGCTGAATCTGTACAGAAGCGAGTGGGCCATTTATTCTGGGAAAATCTCACATATTTTGGAGGAGCTGACTGATGAACAGTAATGAGTTTATGGAAAGGGTGGAGTATCTTTTATCTGATATTCCGCAGGAGGAGAAGGCGGACGCCGTTGCATATTACAGGGATTACCTGGAGGAGGCAGGGGAGAATGCCAAAAAGGCTATGGAAGACTTTGGAAGCCCGGAGCGGATTGCTTCCATCATACGTTTGGAACTGGCCGGGAATTTGAAAGAGGGCGGAGAGTTTACAGAACGGGGATATGAAGACGAAAGATTCCGGGAACCTAATTATCAGGTTGCAAATCGGCTGGACCTGCCAGAGGGCAGGGAAGGCGGAGAGGAAGAAAAGAGAGAAAATGCATGGCAGCAGGCTTCTTACAACGGAGAAAAAGCGAAACAGCCGGTTCGCACCAGCCGCCCTTTAAAAATTATTCTGTGGATTGTTCTGATTTTTGTGTCTGCGCCTATATGGCTAGGAGCAGGAGGGCTGCTGACAGGAATACTTGCAGGCGGCTTTGCACTCCTATTGGGAATCATTGTATTTTTGGGAGTGATGACCGTGGCCCTTCTGCTGGCAGGGGCAGGGCTGTGCGTAGTGGGGATTCTGGCTATGGTCAGATGGTTTGCCAGCGGGCTGTTGTTGTTTGGAGCCGGCGTAGTGGTCATAGGCTTGGGAGTTTTGAGCCTGCTGCTATCTATTTTGTTTTATGGAAAATTGATACCATGGATGGTACGATCCATTGTTAATGGGATCGGCGGATTAATTTATGGAAGGAGCAAGAGGAAATGAAAGGTTGGGTAAAAGGCATGCTTATTGGCGCGGCTGCCTGCATAGGCGTGGGAAGCACGGTGTGTGTGTGCGCATGGGCTATGGGAGGGAGATTTTCCCATTATCGCCACAGAAGTTATGGCTGGGTGAAGCAATCGGAAGAAGCCTATGATATGGAAGAAAAGAAGCCTGAGAAGCAGGAAGAACTTCAGGTCTATGAGGGAAGCGGCTCTATGAGCCGGGATTACGGGACGGGGATAAACGAGAGCGTAAATGCAGGAAACAAGGCTTCAGCAGGAGTGCCAGGCAGTTCTGCCGGTGAGGCAAGATCAGGCGGAACCATCGTCAGGGAACTGGAGATCCAAGTAATGGGTGGCTGGGTGGAAATTATAACCGATGACTCTGCTGAACAGATTGTGGTAACCAGCAGTAATGAGGATTATGTGTGCCGCCAGGAACTGGATGAGGATAAGCTGGAGATCCGTGTGGGCTTGAACACAGGATTATGGCAGAATTGGCTGGACGGCAGGGATGACGGGGACTTTGAGGATGAGGAAGACCTGGCTGCCCGAATTTTGATTCCGTCAGGAGCCAGCTTTCATGAGGTGGATCTGGAGGTAAAAGGCGGAGTGCTGCATATGGATCAGGTAACAGCCGGGAAGCTGAGCCTGGATGTGGAGATCGGCACGGCAGAGGTATCAGCAGGCAGCGTTCAGGAACTGGATGGAGAGTGTAAAATGGGAGAGCTGATCTATAAAGGCCAGGTTGGTCAGGAGATGGAGGCAGAGTGTACAACAGGAAGCATTCAATATCTCATAGACGGGGTCAGGGAGGATTTCACATATGAGGTGGAATGTGCGGCAGGCTCCATTTCCATTGACGGCATAGAGGAAGGCGTGCTGAACCGAGAGGATGTTATTTATAATCCCGAGGCAGTTAAAAGGGCAAAGCTGGAGTGCAAAGCCGGTGCCATTGGCGTGGAGTTTCAGTAGAGGCGGCATATAAAGAACATGGTTATGGCAGCCGAAGCCAAAGGGCTGAGGCTGCCAGGAAAGGAGCGTCAATATGGATTTTGGAAAGAAACTGTATAAGTCAGGAAGCAACCGCATGCTGTGCGGCGTGTGCGGAGGCTTGGGAGAGTATTTCAATATCGATCCTACGCTGGTGAGACTTGCATGGGCAATCTTCGCCTGTACGGGAACAGGGATTCTGGCTTACTTTGTGGCAGCTATCATTATTCCTTCTGATGATTTTTAACGGATATGGGCTGCAATAATATGGGAAAAACCGAATAGGGTCTTTGGAAACGGGTATACTCTTAAAGGAATGAGGAAAGGAGTGTACCCGTTATATGTCTAAGAAGAAAAGTGAAAAGCCGTTTGACCCTGCAAGCCTTAAGACGCCGGAAGATTTGCTGAAATTTGAGATAGCCACAGAGCTGGGGCTCAGCGATAAAGTCATGGAAAACGGATGGCGGAGCCTGACAGCAAAGGAAAGCGGCCGTATTGGCGGCCTTATGACCAAAAGGAAACGTCAGATGAGGCAGGAGGCGCTTAACGGAATAAACCCGTAAAGGAAAAAATTGCGGTTTCATAAAAATGCGGCAAAAGAAAGAAGGGAAGCGAATGGGAAGGGACAGCCTCACATCCGACGCTTCTCTTTTTGTAAAGCCAAAAGGTGATATTTATAGAATCCATGAAAAATCTTTCATATTTTGAAAATAATACTTGCCAAACGCAGCTGTTTGTGATAGAATAATCTCTGTTGCAGGAAGAAAAGCCGGCCTGTCGGAATGGCAGACGAGGTGGACTCAAAATCCATTGGTAGCGATACCGTGCGGGTTCAAGTCCCGCGGCCGGCATTCCTTGGCAGGGGCGAAATCGCTGGAGTTTCCGCATAGCCGGAGGCTTGGCGGTTTTTCTTTTTATCGGCTAATCAGGAAAAAGCCGAGGCCCTATATTATGAAACTGCCGGGTGATACGAATAAAGTATCGCCCGGCAGTTTTTTTCACAGTACTGCAATGACTTACGTAAGCAGCGGCAGTACATTTTTCGGATGATCCAGAATCACTAAACTGGCAGAAACATCCCTATAGTGTGATTTGCTGTGGATGATCACAAGCCACCGCCCTGTAAAATATTTGATGTAATTGCTGAACACCTCGGAGTCCAAAGCGGTTCCCAAAAGAAGAAGCGTGTCTGCTTTGGAAATCTCCAAAGTGGTTTTTGTCATTCGCTGGCTGTCCACCATCTCCCCAAACAGGGAAACCAGAGGACGCACAGGGATATTGCATTTCTCGCACAGCGGAACGGTCCGTTTGGAATTCATAATGTATTCCATGGGATACTGCTTCTTGCAGCGGGGGCATTGGTTTTCGTAAATGGTGCCGTGAAGGTTGATCACGTTCTGGCAGCCGCCTCTGCGGGGAATATCATAGATATTGCTGGTAATGACGCAGTGGAGGTGCCCTTTTTTTTCAAGGGCGGCCAAGGCAGGGCCGGAGGCAGTCAGCTCAGGGGGGAAATTTAACATCTCGTTTCGGTAGAAGGTAAAGAACAGCTCCGGGCGGGTATTATAAAATGCGCTGGTGTACAGTTCGTCGGAACAGTAGCCGTACTTTTCTTCAATCGCATATGCTTTCTCCTGCTTTTTTACGCCGATGAAGCCGCCTTCTTCCATCATGCCGGAGCCGCACAGGGCCACCGTATAGCGGCTGCCGCTGAGCATTTTGCGTAATAGGGTAATTTTATCATCCATTGCCGGTTCCCCTTTCTGATATTTGTGCATTATCTGGATGGATATATATTTATTATACTATGTTTCCTGTATAAAATCTATATATAATAAAAGAAAAGGGAAAGAAATTTCAAATATTTGTCAATATATGGCGGTCAGTAAAGGAAAAGCAGGGACCCTTTTTGCCCAATGAAAACAGCAGGTCATTCTGTGTCAGCTGAGATAATTTTTCATAGCTTTCAATGCGTTCTTTTCCAGTCGTGACACCTGAGCCTGGCTGATATGGATCTCCTCGGCCACCTCGGTCTGAGTCTTGCCCTCAAAAAAACGCATATCAATAATGTGGCGCTCCCGTTCAGGAAGGCGCTTCATAGCCTCGCTTAGGGAAATGTCCTCCACCCAGTTTTCTTCCAGGTTCTTTTTGTCGCTGATCTGGTCCATAACATACAAAGGGTCCCCACCGTCAGTGTACACTGGTTCGTACAGGCTTACCGGCGTCTGGATGGCATCCAGGGCATAGGTGATTTCTTCTTTGCTGATGCCGATTTCCTGGGCTATTTCCATAATGGTTGGTTCTTTGGAATTTTTGCGGGTCAGGCCTTCTCTTGCATAAATGGCCTTGTAGGCAGTATCCCTCAGGGAGCGGCTGACCCGGATGGAATTATTGTCCCGCAGATACCGTCTCACTTCCCCCAGGATCATAGGAACGGCGTAGGTGGAAAATTTCACATTCTGAGATGTGTCGAAATTGTCGATAGCTTTAATAAGACCGATGCAGCCGATCTGAAACAGATCGTCTACATTTTCATTGCTGCCGGAAAAACGCTGAATGACACTTAATACCAGCCTTAAGTTGCCTTTAATGTACTGTTCCCTGGCCTCTTTGTCCCCCTGCTTAATACGCCTGAACAGTTCTTCTTTTTCCTCATTATTGAGTAACGGAAGCTTTGCTGTATTGACCCCGCAGATTTCAACCTTGTATAGTGACATATCCATTACCTCCGCATCATTCTGAAATTCATAAGCTATAAAAGAATGATGTACGGATTTTATGGATTTATGCGGCAGGGAGATTGAAAATAATTTCCTGCTTTATTTTGGAAAACTGCCTTGACAAAGAGTTCAGGCTTATAAATTTTTGTTATAAAGTATCAGCAGGCCTTTTAACAGCAGGTCATCTTCATAGGAGATCTTATGTCTGCATAAAGGCGTAATGAATCTGGCAAGGCCTCCAGTGGCCACCAGAGAGGCAGGCATGCCCAGTTCTGCTTCCATGCGGTCAATAATTCCGTCTATCATGGACGCATTTCCGTACATAATACCAGAGCGCATGCAGTCAATAGTGTTCTTTCCGATAACCTTGCCTGGAATGTCAAGGCTGATATAAGGAAGCTGCGCCGTCTTGCCGCTTAGGGAATCCAGGGATACCTTAAGGCCGGGAAGAATGACGCCGCCGATGTAATTGCCGGAAATATCTACCACGCTCATGGTGGTGGCTGTGCCCATATCAATGATAATAATGGGACAGGGATAATTTTTTTTAGCGGCAACAGCATCCACGATCATGTCAGCTCCTACGGTTTTAGGGTTGTCCATAATAATATTCATGCCGGTTTTCATGCCGGACCCTACTAAGAAAGGCTCAAATCCGAAGATTTTTTTGACGGCAGACTTTAAAGTGGAATTTAAGGGCGGCACAACAGAGGAGATGATTCCTCCGGTGATCTTGGAAAGAGGGATATTGTGAATCTCAAGAATGCTTTTTATGTTTATGGCATATTCCAGATCCGTCTTCCCATGGTTGGTGGTTACCCGTTCCACAAAGTATGTTTTTTCATCGTCAATGGCGCCGATGACAATGTTGCTGTTTCCCATATCTATGGCTAAAATCATAAGAGACTCCTTTCCATGAAAAAGGTTGTATGGTATACTTACGTTGCTGCAGGAAAAGAGTAGCATATTTTGGCATAAATATCAAGAATGGGAAACTGCAAAAAGACTATGACAGATGGAGGAAGGTATATATGTTAAGTGGGAAGACAGTGGTTCTTGGAATCAGTGGCAGCATTGCAGCTTATAAAATTGCGTATCTGGCCAGCAGCCTTAAAAAGCTTCATGCAGATGTGCAGGTGATTATGACCAGAAATGCCACTGAGTTTATTACACCAATTACATTTGAGAGCCTGACAGGAAATAAATGCCTGGTGGATACATTTGACCGGAATTTTGAGTTCAGCGTGGAACATGTAGCCCTTGCGAAAAAGGCTGATATTTTTATGCTGGCCCCGGCCACAGCCAACGTGATTGCAAAGGCAGCCCATGGGCTGGCAGATGATATGCTGACCACTACGTTTTTGGCCTGCAAATGTCCCAAATATATTTCCCCGGCCATGAACACCCAGATGTATGAGAATCCTGTTACCCAGGATAACCTGAAGACGTGCGCTGCTTACGGAATCCATGTGATTGACCCGGCAGTGGGATATTTGGCCTGCGGGGATACTGGGGCAGGAAAAATGCCAGAGCCGTCTGTGCTTCTGGATTATATTATCCATGAGATTGGATATGCCAAAGATCTGACAGGGAAAAAAATACTGGTAACTGCAGGGCCTACCAGAGAAGCTATTGATCCGGTAAGATATCTGACCAACCGTTCTACGGGGAAGATGGGGTATGCCATTGCAAAGGTGGCGTCATGCCGGGGAGCAGAAGTAACTTTGGTGACAGGGCCTGCGGAGATTGAAAGGCCAAGATTTGTAAAGGTCATAGAAGTGGAAAGCGCAAGAGATATGTTTCAGGCAGTGACTTGCGTCAGCTGGCAGCAGGATGCAGTCATTAAGGCTGCCGCCGTGGCGGATTATCGCCCAGATTTCATATGCCAGGACAAAATAAAGAAAGGCGCAGGGGAATGGAGCCTGACGCTGGAGAGGACAGATGATATTCTGGGATATCTGGGGCAGCACAAACGGGAGGGACAGTTTCTCTGCGGGTTCTCTATGGAAACAGAGAATCTGATGGAAAATTCCAGGACAAAGCTTGCGAAAAAGAACCTGGACATGGTGGCGGCTAACAGCCTGAAAACAGAGGGCGCCGGGTTTGGCACAGATACAAACGTGGTGACGCTGATTACAAAGGACGAGGAGATTGAACTAGGGAAATTAAGCAAAGAAGAGACAGCGGACAGGATTTTGACAAAGATATTTTATCCCCGGGCTGACGTGGGAGAGCATCTGTAAGAAAAACGGCAGGAAAACCTTGACGCAGAGGCGGATTAATACTACAATAATTAAGCATTTTAACGAATCGGAGGAATTGGCTTGTCAACAATAGCAGAGGAAATAAAAAAACGGAGAACTTTTGCCATTATATCCCACCCGGATGCAGGAAAAACCACGCTGACAGAGAAGTTTCTTCTCTACGGGGGAGCCATTAACCTGGCAGGAACGGTAAAAGGGAGAAAAGCCACGAAGCACGCAGTGTCGGACTGGATGGAGATTGAGAAAGAGAGAGGAATTTCAGTGACCTCGTCAGTGCTGCAGTTTGAGTATGACAATTACTGCATTAACATTCTGGACACGCCAGGCCACCAGGATTTCTCGGAGGATACTTACAGGACTCTTATGGCGGCAGACAGCGCAGTTATGGTCATTGACGGCTCCAAGGGCGTGGAGGCTCAGACCATTAAGCTGTTTAAGGTCTGCGTCATGAGAGGGATTCCCATTTTTACATTTATTAACAAGATGGATCGGGAGGCCAGGGACCCCTTTGAGCTGATGGATGATATTGAGAATGTCTTGGGAATCCGTACATGCCCCATAAACTGGCCCATTGGCTGCGGGAAGAATTTTAAGGGCGTTTATGAAAGAGATAAAAAGCAGATTACCACCTTTACAGCAGCTATGGGAGGCCAGAAGGAAGTGGCGTCCCGGACGTTTGACTTGGAGGGAACAGATGTGGAGTCTGTTATCGGCCAGGATTTCCATGAGCAGCTTTTGGAGGAAATCGAGCTTTTAGACGGGGCGGCAGACGAGTTTGACTTAGAGCGGGTGCAGAGAGGAGACTTGTCACCGGTGTTTTTCGGATCAGCCCTGACGAATTTCGGCGTTGAGACATTTCTGCAGCATTTTTTGCAGATGACCACGGCTCCTCTCCCGAGAAAGACCATTACCGGGGAAGTGGACCCGTTTAAGGAGAAATTTTCCGCCTTCGTGTTTAAGATCCAGGCCAATATGAACAAGGCACACAGAGACCGGATCGCTTTTATGAGAATCGTATCAGGGAAATTTGAGGCAGGCATGGAGGTGAACCATGTTCAGGGCGGGAAGAAGCTGCGCTTATCTCAGCCACAGCAGCTGATGGCTCAGGACAGAAAGATTGTGGAGGAGGCTTTTGCCGGTGATATTATCGGCGTGTTTGATCCGGGAATCTTTTCAATAGGGGATACCCTGTGCAGCTCCAATGAAAAATTCCAGTATGAGGGCATTCCTACCTTTGCCCCGGAGCATTTTGCCAGAGTACGGCAGGTGGACACCATGAAGAGGAAGCAGTTTATTAAGGGTGTGAACCAGATTGCTCAGGAAGGCGCCATACAGATTTTCCAGGAGTTTAACACAGGTATGGAAGAGATCATCGTAGGCGTAGTAGGAGAGCTGCAGTTTGAGGTGCTGACCTACAGGCTTGAGAATGAATATAACGTGGAAGTGAAACTGGAAAAGCTGCCATACGAGTATATTCGATGGGTGGAAAATAAGGATCAGGTGGATGTGGCAAAGATTCAGGGAACCTCGGACATGAAGAGAATCAAGGATCTAAAGGATAACCCTCTGTTATTATTTGTCAACAGCTGGAGTATCGGGATGGTGCAGGACCGAAACCCGAAACTGATCATGGCGGAGTTCGGACGCAATTAGCAGGCGGGCCTTATCAACTGCCATTAAATCAGAAGAACAGCCGTTTTCTGAGACGTCATATTTTTTATGACTGGCATGCAGCCGGTTCCTAATATACACAAAAAATCCGGAAAGAATCAGTAAATCAAAAGATTCTTTCCGGATTTTTGCGTTGATGGAGCGGGAGCACCGCTTAACCATCTAGACTTCCATGGTCCCGGCTGCGGATGCACCATCATACATGAGAGCCTGGCGGGCCCATTTGGTATACCTGAATGTATGCCGCCTGTTTAGAGGCAGGACTTTTACAGTAATTTCATGATTTTGCGGCGTCCTCTTGTGGGCAAATGTTTCTGGTATCAGGGATCATCCTCTGTGCAGCTTGAACTGCCCTACCAGTCCGCGCAGGGTCTGGGCCTGGCTGGAAAGCTCCTCGCTGGTGGCAGCGCTTTCTTCTGCCGTGGCGGAGTTGGTCTGTACCACGGAGGAGATCTGATTCATGCCTTCTGTAACCTGGGCAAGAGAAGCGGACTGCTCTGCGGCGGCCTCTGCGATCTTGTCCACGATGCCGGAAATCGTTTCGGAGGTTTTCACTACTTTCATAAGGGATTCGGCAGTTTCATTTGCAATGGTTCTCCCTTTTTCAACAGCCTTGACAGCCCCTTCGATGAGTTCGGAGGTGTTGTTGGACGCATCCGCTGACTTGCTGGCAAGGTTGCGCACTTCGTCAGCAACCACTGCGAAGCCTTTTCCCGCCGTCCCGGCCCTGGCCGCCTCCACGGCTGCGTTCAGCGCCAGAATATTTGTCTGAAATGCAATATCTTCAATGGTTTTAATAATTTTGCCGATCTCAGCCGACTTTTTGCCGATCTCATCCATGGCTTCCATCATTTCCTGCATCTGCTGATTGCAGATGGAAGTTTCTGCACCTGACTCAGAGGAATGGCTGCGGGCTACCTGAGCATTGCGGGCAGTATCCTGCACCTGCCCTAAAATTCCTTCAATGTTGGAGGCAAGTTCTTCCACAGTAGAAGCCTGCTCAACAGCCCCCTGAGACAGTGCCTGGGCACTGGAAGCCATTTGGTCGCTTCCGGAGGACACTTGGTCTGCGGAAAGCTCGATTTGATTTAAAGCGGAGCTTAATCGTGATGTCATTTTGCGAAGGGAAAGCAGCACGCTTTCAAAAGCGCCGACATAGCTGTCCTCAGCCTTTGACCTTACCGTGAAATTACCCTCCGCCATCTCTTCCAGCACATACTTGAGATCGGTTACGATGTGATTCAAATTTGCAGTCATATCAGCAAAAGTTGCAGACAGAATTCCGATTTCGTCCTGGCTGTCAATCTGAAATGTTACGTCCAGATTGCCTCGGGCAATGCTCTGGGCCGCTGCTACCACATCTTCAACAGGACTGAGAACCTTTTTCAGAACCAGTACGATGGTTATAATGATAACCGCCAGGGCCAGAGCCGAAAGGATAAGCATCCAGAAGACCGTGCCCTGAATAATGGTGTCAATGTCTTTGTTGCTTATGGCTGTCAGGGACCACCAGATCTGGTCAGCAGCCTTAATGGGGGTAAAGTATCGGGTGACCTTCCGGCCGTCCTCCCGGGTCGTTTCCAGATGGAAGGCGTTTCCCTGGGCCATATTGTTCTGAATAGCTGCCAGCTGAGACTGGTCAGGCGTAAAATCAGACAATTTCTTGCCGATGTCGTCTTTGGACTCGCTGTCATAGATAATGATTTCCGACTGGTTGTAGATGGTGCAGTACATGCTTGGGAATGTCTGGCTGGTGGTATTTACCTTGTCAAAATTCTCTACCTTAATATCACTCATAACAACAGCTTTCAGTTCATTATTATAGAGAACCGGGCTGGCATAGGATACCATAGTGATGCCGTTATACTTATAAGGGTCAGTGACAACGGCTTTTTTGGCTGATGCCGCCATTTGATAGTAAATCTCATTAGAATATGTTTCGTAAGGGCCAAAGGGAAGAACATCCTCCGAAGCATTTTCTTCGCTTACATAAAACGCATAATCACGGATATCCGGCTGAAACTGGTTGGGCTCAAACATGACGCCTACGCCGGCCAGATCTTTGTTGTTCACTGTGCTGCTGCGGGCAGTTTCCCGCAGATAAACCTCAATGTCATAGTTGGTAGGCGTCAGCACCTTGTCATAGATGGAGCTTTCACACAGCTCCATGGCTGCCGGATCTGTAGGCACCTCAAGCCATGAAGGCTTGTCGGCAGCTATCTTGTAAGCCTGCTCCAAATAAGATTCCATATTCAGGGCAACCGTCTCAGCCTCGTCAAATATGGTCTGGATCTGGAGCGCATTGGCTTTGGAGATGGCTTCCAGCTGTTCATAAGTAGATGACGAGATGGCTTTTTTGGACATGAAGACCGTGCTGGCAATAAGGACTGCGAAAATCAGCGTCAGGACGCTGCCGATGATCAGCGCTAATTTCGGAGCCAGTTTCATTTTGTTAAACATAACTTTTTCTCCCTCCCTAATTTGGTAAATACATTGACTTTATTATAGCACATTTGCATAGGAAATGACAGTCTTAAGATTTTTTTTTAGTAAATAATACGGCGTGCATCCTGCTTTGAGAACTGAAGGAGGGAGCAACAAGGCCTATGGAAGGGGACACGCAATCAATGTTTTGTTGACAAAGCTATTAAAGCCATGAAGGCAGGGAGAGCAGGAAGCTTCCTGTTCCAATGAGCAAAGGCTGAGACAGCATATGAGCTAGAAGAATGTGTATCAGATGAATCAGGCTGAGAGAATCACCGCAGTCCCGTGAAGATCACAGAGAGGCACCAGAGGAATCCTTCCATGAGCTTTTTCATAATCAGCCACTGCCTGGGCAGCTCCCTGAAACCGGCGGTTGTTGTAATCATGAAGCAGGATCATTCCCCCTGGGTTCAATCGGGGATAAAAATATTCCAAGCCGGCCAGGATAGGAGAATAGAGATCAGCGTCCAGGCTGACAAAGGCGTATTGGCAGCGTTCCAGCCCGGCGGTGGTTTCCGGGAAGAAACCCTTGTGAAACAGGACTTGATCCGGATAAGGAAGACGGCTGCGGACAAAGGAAATGCTGGTGTCAGAAAATTCTCCCTCCCGGGCCTGGGACAAATTATGCTGCGATTCTTCCTCTATGTCACGGGCGTCAAACCCTTGGAAAGTATCGAAAAGATGAAGAGTCCGATCAGGAAATAGGCTGTTGATCTGCCAGGCCAGATCACCTTTGTACACACCCAGTTCGGCAGCGTCTCCAGGAATCCCCAGATGCTTCAGACGGTCAGCCATGCGATGGAGAGTGGCGCTTCGAATGTCAAAACGGCGGTACAATTCACCCAAAAGCAAAAACTCTCCCTGAAATCCGTGTTCGTTTGCCTGCTCTCTAAGCTGATTTGTCCTTTCTTCGTCAGTAACGCCTATGAGAGCATAGTCCGGCTGCAGGCGGACGGCATCTCTGACGGACATAACAGGCGCCTTGCCCAGGACAGAGCCATGTAAAGAAGCATTATTGTCCCCAAAGGCAAGAAGTTTTGTGCAGGATGTGTTAATAAGGCTGGCACAGGCATGTCCGAATTGGCCTGCGCCCAGAATGATAATGGTTTTCATGACAGCTCCTTTTTCTGTTTTCCCGTTGATTTAGGGCGATTATACCCCAGAAAGAGGGAGAAATCAAGAAATCCGTTACAGGCTGCGGCAGTCTTAACTAAACAAATACTGGTTTGCTGACACTAAAAATAAAGAAGAAAAATCTTTTTAAAATGTATCCGGCGCTACTTGTTTTATATCCACAGTTCTTGTACAATAAGCATAACAGGAAGTTAAAAAGGGGGAAGGAGCATAAAATGAAGACAACAGGCGCGGTGCTGGTGGCAGCCGGGTTATCGTCCCGCATGGAGGCATTTAAGCCGATGCTTCCCTTCGGCAGTTCCACGATCTCTCTCCATATTGTTACCATGCTGAAAGATATGGGGATTGAGCCGATTGCGGTAGTGACCGGGTACAGAGGCGGCGAGCTGCAGAGGCATCTTTCTTGTACGGGCGTTCGGTTTGTAAAAAACGAACGATTTAGAGAAACGCAGATGTTTGATTCTGTTACTATGGGCATCCAGGCCGTCAGCAAAGACTGTGAGAGGCTGATGATCCTGCCTGTGGATCTTCCGGCCATTATGCCGGACACCATACGGCAGCAGATGATGATTGACGCACCGATTATCCGGACTGTATGCCATGGAGAGCTGGGACATCCTATTATGCTGTGGAGCCATGTGGCAGAAGGCCTGTGCGGCTATAAAGGGGAGGGAGGCCTTAGGGGAGCTATTGAGAATTCCGGCATCGCCATTACGAACCTGGAGGTGGAGGATGAGGGGATCTACCGGGATCTGGATACCAGGCAGCAATACCAGGAGCTTTTGGACTGGAATTATCAGAGAGGACAGGGATACCCTATACGGCCCCAGGTACAGGTGCGCCTGACAGCCATCCAGCCTTTCTATGGCCCGGGAGTCCAGCAGCTTTTAACCTGGATCGGGCAGACCGGATCTCTCCAGGAAGCGTGTCTTCACATGGACATTTCGTACAGCAAAGGCAGGAAGATGGTAAAACAGCTGGAACAGCAGCTGGGATTTCCGGTGGTGCAGCGGTGGACCGGCGGAAGCGGCGGCGGCGGATCGGTGTTGACTAAGAAAGGCAGGAATTTGATAGATGCCTATGAGAAGATGGTGGCATCTGTCCAGGATTTTACGGATCAGGCATACCAGAAATACATGGGGAAAGGATTTGAAGAATGAGAAATCTCTATCTGATCCGCCATGGGCAGGTGGCGTTTCCAGACAATGTGCCCCGGTGCATCGGATGTACGGATCTTTCTCTTGATTCCAGGGGGCAAAAGCAGGCAAGAGAGCTAGGCGCCTTTTTCCGCCAGATGACAGCCAGCCATGTTCCGGTGTTTTCCAGCCCACTGGCAAGGGCTTTGGAAACAGCAGTATTATTGTCAAAGAATCATACTACTGTTTATATGGAAGAGGGATTAAGGGAACTGGACATGGGGGAATGGGAAAATGTTCCCATGAGCCAGCTGAAGAAAACTTTAGAGTCCTGGCCTGAGACAGGTGAAAGCAGGGAGCATGGCTGCATGCGGATAAAAGAAGCCATTGAGCGTATTTTGGATAAGGCAGAGGGAGATGTGATCTGTGTGGCCCATGCAGGGATCAACAGCTGTTTTCTGGCATGGCTTCAGGGGATTTCCCTGAATATATCACGGGGGCTGCCTCAGCCTTATGGAGGCTTCAGCCGCATCCAGGTGGATAATCAGGGCCGCATGGAAGTAAAAGAACTGGGCATTATGCCGAAGGCTGCTCCAGATGATCAGGAATGCTTTCATATCTGGAACCACTACGGGACCACGGAACGAATCCGCAGACACTGTCAGGCAGTGTGCAGGCAGGCAGAAAAGCTTGCAGAAAGGCTGGATGTATCTGGGCATAAATCAGATCGCCAGATTATCCGCAGCGGTGCGCTGCTGCATGACGTAGTGCGGGGAGAAAAAGATCACGGGAAGAAAGGCGCCTATATACTGCGGCGGGAGGGATACCCGGCAGTGGCGGAGGTAATACGGCGCCACCATGACCTGGAATGCCCCAAGAAGCCGGGAGAACCTTTATGGCTGGAGACGGCTGTGGTGTACCTGGCGGACAAGCAGGTGGAAGAGGATCAGGCAGTGTCGCTGGATAAGCGGTTTGCAGACAGCAGGAAGCGGTGTGAAGCGTCTGAAAACCCGCAGGCAGCTGTGGCTGCCCATGAAAGACGGTACAGACAGGCAAAGGAAATAGAAAAAATAATACAAATGTACATAGACGGAGGACAAGGTATATGAAATTGATCCCTACAGTGGAGGCGGAAGGCGCAGTGCTGTGCCATGATATTACCCAGATCATAAAAGGAGTCACTAAAGATGCAGTGTTCCGTAAAGGACATATTGTTACAAAAGAAGATATTCCAGTACTTTTAGGCGTAGGCAAGGATCATCTGTATGTGTGGGAACAGGAGGAAGGGATTCTTCATGAAAATGACGCTGCCGAGATCCTATGCGGCATGTGCCGGGGAGAGCATATGGGCCGGTCACAGGTGAAGGAAGGGAAGATCGAGATTACTGCAGAATGCGATGGGCTATTGAAGGTTAACAACAGAGGGATGAAGGCGGTTAATGGCCTGGGGGAAATGATGATTGCCTCCCGCCACGGTGATTTTGCCGTGAAAAAAGGCGATAAACTGGCAGGAACAAGAATTATACCGCTGGTTATCCAGGAGGAGAAGATGGAAAAAGCCCGCCAGGCAGCTATGAAGGTTACAGGCAATAAACCTCTTTTGGAACTGAAACCTTTTGTACATAAAAAAATAGGAATTATAACTACAGGCAACGAAGTGTTTTTCGGACGAATCCAGGATACCTTTACCCCTGTGATCCGGCAGAAGCTGGAAGAGTTTGATACAGAGGTTATTGACCATGTAACCTGGAATGACGATGATAAAAAGGTAACCGGTTCCATTCTGGATATGATAGGAAAAGGAGCGGATGTGGTAATCTGCACAGGAGGCATGAGTGTGGACCCTGATGACAAGACGCCTCTGGCCATAAAGAATACAGGAGCGGAAATTGTGTCTTATGGAGCGCCGGTGCTGCCGGGAGCCATGTTTTTGCTGGCTTATTATAAAAAAAAGGATCAGGGACAGGAAAAAACTGCGGTAATTATGGGACTGCCAGGCTGTGTCATGTATGCAAAACGGACGGTTTTTGATCTGGTGCTGCCAAGGGTCATGGCCGATGATCTGGTGTCTGCTGACGAACTGGCTGCTTTAGGACAAGGCGGACTGTGCCTGAACTGTCCAGTATGTACATTTCCTAACTGCGGATTCGGGAAAGGAAGATAGCCTTGAAAGATGACTTTGGACGGGAAATAGATTATATGCGGATATCCATTACCGATCGCTGCAATCTGCGCTGCCGTTACTGTATGCCTGACGGCGCAGACTGGGTGCCTATGCCTCAGATTCTGACTCTGGAGGAGTATGCCTGCATTGCTGCCTGCGGCGCATTGCTTGGGATACGCAAAATCAAGGTCACAGGAGGGGAACCTTTGGTGAGGCTGGGATGCTGCGATTTTGTCCGTATGCTGAAAGAAACCAGAAGAATTGAGAAGGTAACCATTACAACCAACGGCATTTTGCTGGAGCAGCATCTGGAGCAGCTGGCAGCGGCAGGAATCGACGGCATTAATATCAGCCTGGACACGCTGAATCCCGGCCTGTACCAGGCGCTGACAGGGGGAGGCAGCCTTTCTGCGGTTCTCAAAGGGCTGGAGGCTGCGCTGAAGCTTTGCGGGGAGAAACAGATTCCGGTTAAGATCAATGCCGTATCCCTGGAACTAAAGGATATGGCAAGAAAGCTGGGATGTGTCTATGACGGCCCAGGATGGCCGGAACTCTTATGGATTGCAAAAGAGTATCCGGCTGATGTGCGGTTTATTGAGATGATGCCCATTGGATACGGAAAACGGTATCAGTCACTAAGCCATAAAGAACTGTTTAGGCAGCTGCAGGAACAATACCCGAATCTGGAAAAGGATGACAGATACCACGGAAATGGTCCGGCGGTGTATTACCGGATACCAGGATTTAAGGGCAGTATCGGTTTTATCAGTGCGATCCACGAAAAATTCTGCGGCAGCTGCAACCGAGTGCGGCTTACCTCTCAGGGATACTTAAAAAGCTGCCTCTGTTATGAAGACGGGGAGGATCTGCGGACGATTCTCAGGGGAATCGGGAATCAAAAGGAGAAGGAGCAAAGGCTTTTGGAGGCCATAAAGCGTGTGGTATGGGCAAAGCCCGTGGCTCATTGTTTTGAACATCCGGAGCAGATGACAGAGAATCAGGATATGATAAAAATCGGAGGATAAGATGGAATTTACGCATTTCGACGGACAGGGCAATGCATGGATGGTAGATGTGGGAGAAAAAGAGGATACAAGACGGGAGGCGGTGGCCCGAGGAAGTATTTTTATGAGTCCTCAGTGCTTTTCTATGGTGCTGCAGGGGAACATGAAGAAGGGAGACGTGCTGGCAGTGGCCCGGGTAGCCGGGATTATGGGGGCTAAAAGAACCTGGGAGCTGATTCCCTTGTGCCATGTGCTGAATCTGACCAAGCTGTCTGTGGATTTTAGGATGAATGAGGAGAGGCATGAGATTCAGGCAGTGTGTACAGCCCGGACTACCGGAAAGACGGGAGTGGAGATGGAGGCGCTGACAGGGGTTACGGCAGCTCTTCTGACCATTTATGATATGTGTAAAGCGGTGGATAAGGGGATGGAAATAGGAGAGATTTACCTGGAGAAAAAAAACGGCGGGAAAAGCGGGGAATTCCTAAACGAGAAATTTCAATAAAAACTATAGATATTGAGAGGGAAGAAACATGATGATGACGGGAATTGTAAAGGCTGTTTGCATCAGTGAGAAAAAAGGGACGGAAAAGCACAAGGTGGACAGTGTACATGTACGGCCTGGATATGGGATAGAGGGAGATGCCCATGCAGGTAACTGGCACCGGCAGATTAGCCTGCTTTCCTATGATAAGGTAAAGGAATTTAATGAAAAAGGCGCTGGCGTGGATCATGGGGCATTTGGAGAAAACCTGGTGGTAGAGGGGATTGACTTTAGAAGCCTTCCTGTGGGAAGCCGTTTTCTGGCAGGGACTGCAGAACTTAAGATGACCCAGATCGGAAAAGAGTGCCACAGCCACTGCGCTATTTTTAAGCGCATGGGAGAATGCATCATGCCCCATGAGGGGGTGTTTGCCCAGGTGGAAAAAGAAGGGGACATTTCTGCAGGAGATCAGCTGACAGTGCTGCTTCCGGAGCCTGACAGGCCATTTACGTCGGCAATTATTACAGTCAGCGACAAAGGCGCCAAAGGAGAGAGGGAGGATGAAAGCGGCCCGGCGGCGGCAGCGCTTCTGAAAAAAGCCGGATATGAGGTGGTGGAGACTCTGATTCTTCCAGATGAGCCGGCAGCCCTTAAAACCCAGTTAAAGCGCCTGGCAGACGGGCGGCAGGTGGATCTGGTGGTGACAAGCGGCGGAACGGGATTTTCCATGCGGGACCAGACGCCGGAGGCCACCATGGCAGTGGCTGACCGCAATGCGCCGGGAATCGCAGAGTATATCCGGTATCGTTCCATGGAACTTACAAGCCGTGCCATGCTAAGCCGGGGAGTGTCTGTGATCCGCGGCAGGACTTTGATCGTAAATCTGCCGGGAAGCCCCAATGCAGTAAAGGAAAGCCTGGGATTTATTATGGATTCTCTGTCTCACGGGCTGGAGATTCTGCGGGGAACTGCCTCAGAGTGCGGACGGAAACAGGAGCCAGGCACTGGGAATTAGCTTTAGCCTTGCTGCTGCAAAGAGTAATAAGAAGGAAAGATAAAGGGAGAAGACTTGTTTCTGCCCTGAAAAGAAATGGAGAAAATTATGAAGAAACTGTGGGCAGCAGTAATGGCAGGGGTATTGGCAATAAACATTCTGACAGGATGCCCAGGCAGCGGCACCGAAAGCAAAACGGCTGCAGGTAATATGGGAGACGCCGCAAGCAGTGAAACAATACAGGAAAATGATAAAATTGGATTAAAAGCAACTGTCGGCGGGACAAAGGATCAACCGGCAGAACTGCTGATTTTTGCGGCGGCATCCATGACGGAAACCATGACAGAAATTTCAGCCATGTATAAAGACATAAGGCCTGACGTTGAGATTATCTATACTTTTGACTCGTCAGGCACTTTAAAAACCCAGATTGAGGAAGGGGCTGACTGTGATATCTTCATTTCCGCTTCCCAAAAGCAGATGAACCAGCTGGATATTTCCGCAGATCCTTCGATAAATACAGAGGGATTGGACTTTATTCAGGAAGGTACCAGATTTAATCTGGTGGAAAATAAGGTGGTCTTAGCAGTTCCAGACGGAAACCCGGCAGGCATTGAGGCATATGAGGATCTGGGAATGGATAAACTGAGCTTGCTTTGTATTGGCAATGAAGATGTTCCGGTGGGGGCATATTCTATGGAAATTCTGACTAGTCTTGGCATTCTGGATCAGCTGGAATCCGATTCAAAGCTTACTTATGGGTCAAATGTAAAAGAAGTGACTACCCAGGTGAAGGAGGCTTCTGTGGACTGCGGGATTATTTATGCTACAGACGCTTTTTCTGCAGGCCTGACTGTGGCGGATGAGGCGGATAAGGATCAATGCAGGCAGGTTATTTATCCTGCTGCCATTTTAAAAGGCTCAAACAATAAGGAGGAGGCTGAAAAATTTTTGGATTACCTTACCAGGAATGAAAGCAGGGCAGTCTTTGAGGCTGCAGGATTTACTATGGCCCAGTAATCTTCTATGGCATTTTCAGGTTGTCCCAACACAAAGGAGCTGACGCTTTCAGCTGCCATTCCTGCTGCTGGCAGCAATTCCAAAAAATCAACTGGAAACTTAACAGGAGAATTCATATGGATTGGTATCCTCTCTACAACTCGCTGCGGATCGCCTTGATTTCCAGCGTCATCGTGTTTTTTACAGGCATTTTTGCCGCTTACTATATTGCCAGGATGAACCGGGCGGTGAAAGGGATTCTGGATGTGGTGCTGACCCTTCCTATGGTGCTTCCGCCTACAGTGGCAGGGTATTTTCTCCTGCTGCTTTTGGGGACGAAGCGTCCTCTTGGAATCTGGTTTATGGAAAATTTCGGAATAAAGCTGGTAATGACTTGGTATTCTGGGATCTTTGCCGCCTCCGTGGTGGCATTTCCACTGATGTACAGGACGGCGAGAGGGGCCTTTGAAAGCTTTGATGAAACGCTGGCACATTCAGGCCAGACCCTGGGGCTGTCCAATACTTATATTTTCTGGCATATCCGTATGCCTGCGTGCCGTCAGGGAATTTTGGCAGGGGCGGTTTTGGCTTTTGCCAGGGCCCTGGGGGAGTACGGAGCCACCAGCATGCTGGCAGGATATACGCCTGGCAAGACGGCTACCATATCCACCACCGTGTATCAGCTGTGGCGGACAGACAATGAGGCACTGGCTTTTCAATGGGTTTTGGTGAACCTGGCTATTTCGGCGGCAGTGCTTCTAACAGTAAATATGCTGGAACGAAAAAGCAAGGGGAAGTGATTGTGCCATGCCGTTGTATGTAGATATAGAAAAGAAGCTTAAAGATTTTTGCCTGCGCACGAAATTTGAGGCAGAACAAGAGGTCATGGGAATTCTGGGAGCGTCAGGATGCGGTAAGAGCGTGACTTTGAAATGCATAGCAGGGATCATAAAGCCTGACAGGGGAAGGATTGTGCTTAATGGCACCACCCTGTTTGATTCGGAGAAAAATATTAATCTTGTGCCGCAGAAGCGCCATGTAGGGCTGTTGTTTCAGAATTATGCATTGTTTCCCAATATGACCGTTGAAAAGAACCTTATGGCGGCGCTTGGGCCATGGGAAAAGGATAAAAAGAAGGCCAGGGTTCAGGTGGCGGAATTTATGGACAGATTTTATCTGACAGGGATGGAAAAACGCCGGCCGTCTGAACTTTCAGGCGGACAGCAGCAGAGGGTGGCTCTGGCAAGAATTCTATTGACAAAGCCCCGGCTTTTAATGCTGGATGAACCATTCTCTGCCTTAGACGGGTATCTTAGGTGGAGGCTGGAGCTGGAGATGATGGATGTGTTGAAAGAGTTTGGCTCCACGGTCCTGTTTGTATCCCACAGCAGAGACGAGATCTACCATCTCTGCCGCAGGGTCTGCGTTATGGAAGGCGGTACATGTGCCCCGGCGGTTTTTGTAAAATCTATGTTTGAGAACCCTAAAACTCTGGCAGCCTGCCAGCTGTCAGGCTGCAAAAATTACTCGGCAGCCAAGCCGGAGCCAAAGGAAAGCCAAGAAGGCGGCACATGGGTTTTTGCCTGTGACTGGGGAGTAAAGCTTTACTGTAAACACCCAGTTCCGAAAAATATTACCCATATCGGTGTCAGAAGCCATGCCATCCATGTGATTTCCGGGGAAAGAGAAGATAGGAAAAATGTGATGGAATGTCAGATCCGCCGGGTCGTAGAGGATGTTTCTTATATGGTGGTTATGGTAAGCCCATTACATGGGGATTCCTGGAAAGACGGCGGACAGCTGCGCCTGGAACTGCCTAAAGAACAGTGGGAAGACTATGCCAGGCAGGAAGGGAAGGTTATCCGGATCTTTATAGACCCGGACCATATTATGCCATTAGTTTCTTCTATATAAATACAGATACAGCCTGCAGGGAAGATACTGCTGCAGGCTGCGGATGCGCTTTAAAAAGCGCTGTATTCCATTAGTTTTTTCTGATCAAGGACAGTGACATATCGGTTGCCTGTCGCAATTATTCCTTCTTTCCGCAGCTTTCCGAACATCTTTGCCACCTGGGCGCGGGAAACATTGATGAAAGAGGCGATCTCTTCCTGAGTCAGGCCGATTTTCTGCGTTTCTTTATAGTCCGCCGTATCCAGGAACAGAAGGAGGAAAGAGGCCAGACGCCCCATCAGATCTGCAATCCCCATATTTCCGGCCGTATAAGCCACCTGCCGAAGTACTTCGCCGTAATAGACGGCCAAGTCAAAACCGAGCTCAGGATTCTGCAGAAGCATTTTTTTAAGCATCTCCGGAGTGAAAGGGAGAACCTGCATATCGGTAATGCTGGAAATGCTGACTACGGAGCGGTGTTTGGGGTTAATGCAGTCCATTCCGATAAGAGTGTCTTTCTTCATAAAATCAATGATCCGTTCATTGCCGTCATTTGTGGTAATGTAAACTTTGGAAATCCCGTCTAACATATAATACATCCAGCCGCTGGTATGGCATTGGGCGCACAGGACAGAACCTCTTCGGATAGTCATGGGAGGAGGGCACATTTCCAGGAACAATGTTCTGTATTTCACAAAATTCCCCTCAAATACAAATTGAATATCACCCATAACCGATCCTCCAGATTCTACAAAAAAGAAAAACAAGTACCCCGAATATCGATAATATTTTAACAAAAATTAACTGAAAATGCAATGGATACATAGATGATTTTCACAAAAAAACTATATATGTATATACAAAAATAATCGGGAACCTGTCGCCTCATAGATAGAAGATCCATAAGGAATCTGGTAAACTTGCTATACAATTAACCATTGGCTCACCAATAAAGAGAGGAGCATTATATGAGCAGGGATTTGACATTAAAAATCAATGGACAAACCTACGAGTTTACCATTGGACGGAGACTGGGACAGATTCCGGAATCAGAAACGCTTTTGGAAACCCTCAGGGAGAGGATAGGGCTTACGGGAAGCAAGATGTCCTGCGGGCAGGGGGCCTGCGGCTGCTGCGCAGTGCTTATGGACGGAAAGGCAGTGGCATCCTGCATTACTCTGACAGCAGAGTGTGAGGGGAAAGAGATCATCACCATTGAGGGGCTGGGCGATCCAGTTACAGGGGAACTTGATCCCATTCAGGAGGCGTTTCTGGAGCATAATGCATTTCAATGCGGATTCTGCACTCCAGGGATTATTATTGCCGTAAAGTCATTGCTCAACGGCAATCCAAATCCATCGGAGGATGAGATCAAAGAGGCTTTGTCAGGAAACTACTGCCGCTGCATCAGCCATTATCAGGTGATTGAAGCGGTAAAATCCGTCTTAAAGGGAGGGAAAACAGAATGACAGAATATCGCCATATCGGAAAAGTGCGCCGCCGCCAGGATGGCCGCGCAATCGTAACAGGAAAAGCCGTTTACTGTGATGATATAAAATTCAAAAATGCCTATGTTGCCAAGGTTCTTCACAGCCCTTATCCTCATGCGGAGATTGTTTCCATTGATACTTCTGCTGCAGAAGCCCTGTCGGGAGTAAAAGGTGTGATGACCTATAAAAATGCCCCTGCATGGAAAACAGGCGTTCCCGCCCACAGGCCGGTTATGGATCAGCACCTGAGGTTTACGGGAGATCCTGTGGCAGCGGTGGCAGCGGTTTCTGCACAGATTGCAGAGGAAGCCCTGGAACTGATTAAGGTGGAATATAAGGTTCTGACTCCGGTTTTTGACGTAGAGGATGCCATTAAGCCGGGAGCGCCGGAAGTGTACCGGAAAGAAGACAACATTGAATCGAAAGGATTCCATTATGAGAACAACTGCCTTCCTCCGGGAAGCTGGTTTGAAGGCAATGACCCGCCGTTTTATAAGATCCAGGAAGGCGATGTGGCAAAGGGATTTGCGGAAAGCGACGTGGTGGTTGAAGGAAAGGTTTCCTACACCTGGACATTCCCGGGAGCGCCGGAATCTCCTTTTATAGCGGCGGGATGGGATGATGAAACTCATGTAAGCGTGTGGGCTTCTTCTCAGGGGCCGAACATGGTGGCAAGGCCATTGGCAGCAACCATTGGCGCCCATATTAATGTTACCACTCCCAACGTAGGAGGAAGCTATGGCAATAAGGACGCTCTCGGATATACGGCTATGCTGATTGTGGCGCTGGCAAAAACGGCGGGATGCACAGTAAAATATGCCATGACCAAGGAAGAACACCTGCTGGTTTATGAAAGGCGCCTTAACAATAAATTTATGGGGAAAATCGGCATCACCAAAGACGGCATGATGCGTGCACTTCAGGGCGACTGGCTGGTAGGCACCGGCGCAGGCTCTGAGCTGACCCAGGGTCAGGTTGCTGAGGGGCTTGGCGAACTTCATCTTGCGCTGAATAAAACCCCTAACTGGGACATTACGGCAAAAGTGGTGGTTTCCAACATGATACCAGTGGGAATCGCCAGAGGATTTGGAGGCCAGGAACTGAAAGCCTGTGCGCTTCATCTGCTGAACCGGGCGTTAAAACAGATTGATATGGACCCGGTTACCTTCTTTAAAAAGAACTTCTGCCAGGCAGGTGATCAGTACTATTGGAGGACTGGCCACAAGTACAGCAACCCAGTGATCAATTATGATAAATGTTTTGACGTGGCAGCTGAAAAATTCGGTTGGCATGAGAAATGGAAGGGCTGGGGAGTGCCTACCCGCATGGAAGGAAGCAAGGCATACGGCGTAGGCTTCAGCATTCACAGCAGCGGAGATCCTCAAAGCGACGAGACATTTGCCTACGTGAGACTGGAAAACGATCAGGTAATGGTACACTGTGTTGTCTCCCAGTTCGGAAACGGCCAAAGGCTGGCCCTGGCTAAGACGGCGGCCGAGATTTTAAATGTGCCTCTGGAAAACGTTACTCTGAATGAGTCGGATACCAGAACCGATCCTGCAGATTTCGGGGCAGCCGGTTCCCGTGAAACCATTACTGCAGGCGGCGCAGTAGGGCGGGCGGCCATGGCGGCAAAAGAGAAACTGCTGGAAGAGGCAGCTGCCAAATTAGGCTGCAAAGCAAAAGAGCTGGACACCAAAGATCTGGTGGTATTTAAGAAAGACGATCCGTCGGTCAGCCTCCCATGGATGGCAATCTGCCCCATGTATTACTCCATTACGGGACAGGGCATGGTAGAAGGCGACTTTAACCATAACAACTGCGTTATGAACTTTGTAGAAGTGGAAGTGGATCTGGAGACAGGGCTGGCCAAGATCGTAAATGCGCTTAGCGGATCAGATGTGGGCCAAATCATCAGCCCCATTGAACTGAAAATGCAGTTTGAAGGCGGCCTAGGTTCTGCAGGCATGGATACCGGCCAGCTGGAGGAATTTGTACTGGACACCAACATTGGCCGTATTGTGACGCACAATCTCATAGATTATAAGTGGCGGCCTTTTAACGAACTCCCCAATTTTGAAACCTCGGTTCTGGAGTCGCGCTTCCCTACAGCCAACCCGTTTGGCGCCATTGGTATCGGCGAGATTACCGGGGCAGCCGGACCGGCAGCGGTTCTTATGGCCATTGAGAATGCCATTGGCGGCGCTGAGATCAATGAATATCCTGCAACTCCGGACAAGATTCTGAAAGTACTTGGAAAAGCATAGGAGGTCAGTGGAATGAAAAATTTTGAACATATCAATGCAGAAAGCTTTGAAGCAGCGGCAAGCGGGCTGACTTCCTATAAGAATGCCCGTCCAATTGCAGGAGGAACGGATCTGGTAGGCGCGCTGAAGGAGAAGATCCTTCCGGATTACCCAGAAGCGGTTATCAACTTAAAGACCATTCCCGGATCTGCCTATATTCATGACGAAGGCGATAAAATCACAGTTGGCGCATTGACAAAATTAAGAGATGTGGAAGAGGCAGACGCATTTAAGGGAGAACTGAAGGCAGTTGCAGAGGCAGCCCGCAGCGTTGCCACCCCTATTGTCCGCAATGCGGCAACCATTGGCGGCAACCTTTGCCAAGATGTGCGCTGCTGGTATTACCGTTATCCCGACTCTGTAGGCGGCCGCCTTGTGTGTGCAAGAAAAGGCGGGGATCAGTGCTACGCCGTTCAGGGGCGGAACCAGTATCATTCCATTATGGGCGGCATGAAAGCCGGAAAGACCCCCTGCACCCTGGAATGCCCGGCAGGAACCGATATTCCGGCATATATGGAGAAAATCCGTGAAAATGACTGGGACGGCGCAGCAGAAATTATTATGGAAGCAAATCCCATGCCTATGCTGACTTCCAGAGTCTGCCCTCACACTTGCCAAAGCGCCTGCAATCAGTGCGCTTATGGTGACTCTGTAAGCATTCATTCTGTAGAGCGTACTCTTGGAGACTACATTCTGGACCATGCACAGCGGTTCTATCAGGCTCCGGCAGAGACAACCGGAAAAAAGGCGGCAATCATCGGCGGCGGCCCGGCAGGACTTACGGCTGCATATTACTTGAGAAAGGCCGGACATGAAGTAACGGTATATGAAAAGATGGAAGAAGCAGGCGGGGTTCTTATGTATGGAATTCCGGAGTACAGGCTGCCTAAGCATTATGTGCGTGATCTGGTTAAAGCTCTGGCTGGTATGGGAATTTTATTTAAGACCAATACAGAGATTGGAAAAGGCCTGTCGCTGGAGGAGGTAAAGGAGGCTAATGACACGGTATTTTTAGATACTGGCGCATGGAAGCAGCCTATTCTTGGTTTTGACGGAGAGAATCTGACGCAGTTCGGACTGAATTTCCTGGTGGAAGTGAAGCAGTTTATGAGTAGGCAGATCGGCAGGGAAGTCCTGGTCTGCGGCGGTGGAAATGTGGCTATGGACGTGGCGCTGACAGCAGTACGCCTAGGCGCCCAGAAGGTAAAGCTGGTCTGTCTGGAGCAGCGTGAGGACATGCCTGCGTCTGCAGAAGAAATTGCCAGAGCCCAGGAAGAAGGCGTTGAGATTTTCAACGGCTGGGGCTTAAAACAGGTTCTCACAGATGGTGACGGCAAGGTTACAGGCTTAAAGAGTGTAAAATGTGTATCCGTCATGGACAAAGAAGGGCATTTTAACCCGGTTTATTCCGACGAAACTCAGGTATTTGATTCCGACTGCATTATTTTGGCTACAGGCCAGAAGGTGGATACAGACTTTTTAGGCCACAAGTATAAAGAGGAGCTGAAAAATGCAAAAGGCTTGATTCAGGTAGGAGAGCATAAGGATACCAGGGCGCCAGGCATCTATGCAGGCGGAGATGCGGCATCAGGGCCGTCAGTGGCCATTAAGGCAATCAGGGACGGCGGTATAGCAGCCAGAAGCATGAGCAGATATATGGGATTCCCTCTGGAAGAAAGAACCAGAAAGGAAGGGTTCTTAAAATTTGATGCAGAAAGAGTGAGAAATACTGCTGCCTGTGTTGAAAAGGACACTCCGGCAGGGCTCAGGAGCCTGGAACGGGAAGATTCTGACAGCCTGACAGCCCAAGAGGCAAAGGAAGAGGCAGGGCGCTGCATGAACTGCGGCTGCTATTCGGTCAATGCGTCGGATATGGCTAATGTGATGGTGGCTTTGGATGCAGTGGTAAAGACAACGGCCCATGAATTCAAAGCAGAAGAATTCTTTGGAAACATGGATGCAGCCGGTATCTTGGAGCCAGGCGAACTAGTAACAGAGATTTCCATCCCTAAATTTGCCGGATACCGTACAGGGTATCTGAAAATGCGCCTGCGAGAGGCCATTGACTTTGCGGTGACCGCTCTGGCATATGCTTATAAAGAAGAAAACGGCGTCATAACAGATGCCCGCCTGGCGGCAGGAGGAATTGCCCCCATACCAGTCCGGCTTACAGAGGCGGAAAAGATGATAATCGGAAAAGAGAAATCAAAAGGACTGGCAGAGGCAGCATTTGCGCAGGCCATGAAAGATGCAGTCCCCATGAGGGAAAACAGCTACAAGATGCAGGAACTGAAGACTCAGCTGATACGCTCTCTGGAACTGTAAAAAGTGATTAAAAACTGTTATACATAAGATTCCCCCGTACTGTGAAAGATGATTTCAAAGTCTTTTTCCTGATTCCGGAAAATACCCAATGGCTGGGCATGTCTCAAAAGTGCACGCCCAGCCTGGAAGAAAATCAGCCCAGGAATCAGGCGCCGGCAAGACAGCCAGTGTAGCGATAAACAGTGCAGGGGGATTTATAATAAGAAAGAGTGGGAAACATGAAGGATGCGAGAAGACGGATTACTGAGCAGGAAGATGTGATCATGGCAGGTGCAGATGTCACTTTGGGGCAGCTGCTGCATTCAGAATGCATCAAGCGGGAGGCAGAGGCAGCGACGGCAGGCATACGCCTGGATCTGGAGCGGGGCATAGCCAGGGAAAGCATGCCTCTGAAACAGATTCTTTTTCAGGACATATTCTGCATCAGCCGAAATACGAAAGAAGCGCCCTGCCTGAAAGACGGAGGGACAGCCTGTTATGCGGCAGCTGGGGAAAACCAGATGAATTCTGTAATGGGGAATAAAAAAGTCCGGACTCCCGCCTGCAGCCAGGCATGCCCTGTGGGAGTTGATGTACCTGCAGTGCTGGAGCACATGAGGAACAATAAAAAGCTGGAGGCTCAGCGCACCCTGATGAAATACCATCCTCTGACGGAAATGGTTTGCCTCATGTGTAGAAAATGCAGCGCCCATTGCGTTCAAAACCAGCAGAACCAAGGCGTTGGGGCAGAAAAAATCCTGCACTGGCTTGGGGCGGACATAGGAAGGCATCCGGAAATCTTTTTTATACCGCCTTCCGGAGACAGCGGCAAATGGATCGCCATAGAGGAGGTTACAGTTGCAGGACTGACAGCAGCCTATTATCTGCGGCGGATGGGAAATCATGTGGCTATCTTTAAAAAGAAAAAGGCCAGAGAAGTTCTGGCTTGCTTTAGCCATAGCCTGGCTGAAGCCATGGAAGGATCTTTGGCAGCCTATATGGCCTGCCTTTCCTTTATGGGAGTTGTCTTTGAAGACAGTGCCATTGGCGAAAAAGAGCCTGGCCGGTTTTTTGATCACCAGCTTTCATGGAAAACAGCAGAAAAAACAACGCAGGAGACAACAGAACTTCAGAGTGTGCTGGAAGAAATCTGTCTTGGGGTAAAAACTGCCAGCCGGATTAACCTGGACTTTGGACTGAAATCTTATCTGGAGCCAATGGGCCCTCTGGGAAGCTTCCAGTTTGAAGGAGTGGAGATTTCACCGTCACAGTGGGCAAAGCCTTTAGAAGATACACAGCAGCAAACGGTGCTTCAGGAGGCGGCGCGGTGCGTGAACTGCGGCTGCTTTGGCGTATGTGAAAGCCGGACTGAAACTGCGCTGTTTATGCTGGAAACAGAAATCCATACCAGCAAGAGAGTGATTCGGGCCCAGGATTACTTTGCAGAGATAAGCCCATGGAAGAAATGGGAGCCGGGAGAGGAGGCCATAAACCTGGTGATCCCCAAAAGCGGAGATTTCGTAAGCGGATGTGTGTGCGACAAAGAGATTACTCTGGCATATGCATTTTTGGGAAAAACGGGAACAATAATGGATCTGAGAATGGCCTTTGGCGGAATTGCCCCGGTCCCCATAAGGCTGTCAGAGGCAGAAAAAGCGCTGAAGAGGAGCCAGGCGGCAGGGATGTCTGCAAAGGACGAGGCAGCACATATTATGGACATGGCAAAGCCCAGAATTGTATTGATGAAAAAGAACAAAGGGAAATTGCTTCGGATGGAAAAGCTAATAGCCCATGCTCTGGAAAATTATTTAAACTCCCTGCATTCTGTCTGATAAAAACATCAGGCAGAGGCAGGGGGGAAAGTTTTTCGCTGAGACTGCTGTCAGCAGTACAGAATCAGCCAGGGGCGGCCTTTTCAAGGGAATCATCATAAAACCTGCAGCCGCAGCGGCCGTTATCCTTTACTGCATAGAGGGCAAGATCTGCCCGTCTGTAGAGATCGTCGCTAAATCCCTCCACGGAAAATGCGCCTCCTACGCTTAGGGATACGGCAGGGAGATCATCTGCGGGATGGGTCAGCACATGGTTGATGGCTGCTATCTTTTCCAGAATTGCTTTTTGTTGATCCGAATCTGTGTTGGCCAGTATGACTGAAAATTCGTCTCCGCCGATTCGGGCCGGGTAATCCATAGAGCGGAAATTGCCTGCCAGCAGACTGGCCACATGCTTCAGTACCCGGTCGCCCATCTCATGGCCGAAGCTGTCATTAACCTGTTTGAATTTATCCACATCAATAATCAGAAGCCCCATGGGATCGCCCTGGCTGTGAAGCGTCTGCCGAAGGCTGTCAAATGCACCTCGGTTTAAAAGCCCTGTAAGGGCATCATGCTCTGCCTGATGACGAAGGGTGTGCTCCTGGGCAGCATTGCGGGCAAACATGGTGTTGCAGGTCCAGGCCAGACATTGGCACTCATAGGCGCCAACCACCTGAAGCTTTTCACGGGCTTTGATGTGCTTTACATAGCTGGCCATGGGACGTACCACCAGCAGAAAATTAAGTATAAAACCTAAAATCGTTGATGCAAAATGAACGGCGATCAATGCCTGGTGAACCACCATGGCTCTGTAAAGGTGGCTGTAATCATTTTCCATCCGCTGCTTTGTGGCAGCATCAATGATGTCCTGAAACCTTTGGGTTTCATCAATGATCTGCTGTTTCTGCATCTGATAAGCGTTTCCGAAAACCATGTCCCTGGCTGTTTCGATCATTTCGTCAGAAGAAAGACGACGGTCATCTGGGGAGAGGGATGTATCAGCTACTGCTTGAGGGATAAGCGAAGGGTCGCAGCCCCAGGCATTGGCAAGAAGACTCATAGCATAGATTTCCTGCTGCTTCAGCTGATCAGAATGCCGCAGCGCAGAATATATGGAATCATAGGCCTCTGCCTCCATATGGTATGCTTCCATATCCTTTATTGCGTTTTCCCTGCGGGCTCTGTCTAATTCCGAAAAATACTGCTCCATATACATGGGATCTCCGGTTGCGGAATAAAGCCGCACCTGATCCGTAAGAAAATCAGAACTGTCCAGAAAGTCCTGGCCATACTGCATGCAGGAAACGTAATCCCTTATTGCTGTGTAAGTATTCTTAAAGGTTTTGGTAACATGGATTACAGTAGCAGTTAAAAGCAGATACAGGGCGCATGCTATTATGCACATAACAATGTTCATTCTGCTGATGCGGATGCCCTTCACTGCATTCTGCTGATTTTTGCCCGTGTTTTGATTCTCGCTTTTCATGTTTTCCCCTCTGGCTTTTTCATAGACCCCAAAATGATGATGCAATTATTCTTTTATAAACTGGTTATCAGATGCAGGTATTCCTCCTTCATCCGTTCTATAACGCCGGACTTTCATGTGAAGATCATATTTTTCCCGGAGTCTTGTGATGGTTTCCATCATAGGCGACGCATGATGCACATCAATAGCCTTCTGGTCTGTCCAGCTGTCTATCAGCAGAACGGTTTCCGGATCATTCATGGGAAAGAAATATTCATAGCAAAGATTCCCTTCTTCCCTGCGGATGGCATCTGCTGTTTTTGTGCTTTCCATTTCTTCGGCAAATTTCCGTGCATTTCCGTTGATTCCTGAATAAAAAATATTTACTGTAACACTCATACGGTTAACCTCCTGAGATTTGATATGTGAGAATTCTGAATTTATGCTGCTTCCAGATGCTGAGAAAGCAGCAGGGACTTTTTTTAATTATAACATTAATCTGGCATTGATGGAAGAATTGTTTGTGTTTTTCCCAGGAATCCTGTATACTAAAAGGCAGAAACTTTTACTGAAAGAAAAATTACGGCACAAGGCAAGGTGTGCGGGAAGAGGGGGTTTATGGAGATGGGGGCAGTGCTGTCCAGGGCAGCATGTTTTATCGGAATCATTTTTCTGGGATATGGACTGAGGCGGACAGGGTTTTTTAAGAAGGAAGATTTTCATGTGCTGTCAAAGATTGTGCTAAAGATTACGCTTCCAGCGGCAATTGTGTACAGCTTTGCGGATAAAGAGATTGATGCGTCTATGCTGAGCCTAAGCTTTTTAGGGCTTGCCGGGGGATTGATCTATATAGCGTCAGGTTTTGCTATAAATTCAAGATCATCCAAAGGGAAGAGGGCTTTTGAAATTTTAAACCTGTCAGGCTATAATATCGGAAATTTTACGCTGCCGTTTGTACAAAGTTTTTTGGGTCCAACGGCAGTGGTGGTGACAAGCCTTTTCGATACCGGCAATGCGGTAATCTGCCTTGGAGGCGCTTACAGCGCCGCATCTATGGCCAAGGGAGAAGGGAGGGGAATGCCAGTAATGCAGATCACAAAGACGCTGCTGAGATCAGCGCCGTTTGACGCCTACTTGATCATGACGTGCTTATGCCTTTTGGGTATCCGTCTGCCTGCCCAGGCCGTATCGTTTGCAGAAATTATTGCTGACGGCAATGCGTTCATGGCCATGCTGATGATTGGCGTAGGCTTTCAACTGTCAGGGGACAGAACCCAGTTTCGGACCATGGCAAGGCTTTTGGCAGCAAGGTACGTAACGGCAGCCGTTTTGTCGGCGGCATTCTATTTCCTGCTGCCTATGCCTTTAGAGTACCGCCAGACCCTGGCAATCCTGGTATTTGCCCCTATTGCGTCGTCAGCACCTGCTTTTACGGCGGATCTAAAGGAGGACATCGGACTGTCCAGCGCACTTAATTCCGTATCCATTTTAATCAGCATTTTTTGTATTGTGGGAATGGTAGCTTTGGTGTTATAGGGCTGCAGGAATGATGTATTTGCTTATTGTGGATTCAGGCGGCTTATGCTATAATATCCGGGATTGTTTTCAGGCCTGTTCCATGCAAAGCCTGTGAACTGTATCAGAGCTGGTGATAAGACATTCTGAAAACAGAAAACTGTATTTATATGATGTTATAAACATAAAAAAGAAACGAGCACCCCGCTTGAGCCATAAAGCTGTACGGTATAAAACCCGCTTCTTTTTGTATATTTTAGGTTAGGAAGGGAAGAGAGACAAGAGAAAATGTATATGGAAGAAAACATTTCCAATAAAATTGATTTGGATAAAATAAATATTAATGCAGAACCTCCCACAGAGGAACCGGATCGTCAATATTATTTTATGGCGAAGTGCCGGGAGTGGGTTCGGGAGTTTGAACAAAGAAACGGACGCACTCCTACTGCGTTTATCCAGACCTTCGGCTGTCAGATGAATGCCCGGGATTCTGAAAAACTTACAGGCATTTTAGAGGCAGTCGGCTTCTGCAATGCTGAGGATGAGCAGGCAGAATTTGTCCTTTACAATACCTGCACTGTGCGGGAAAATGCCAATCAGCGGGTTTACGGACGCCTGGGGTATTTAAACGCTCTGAAAAAGAAAAATCCCCAGATGCTTATTGCCTTGTGCGGCTGCATGATGCAGGAACCGGAAGTGGTGGAGAAAATAAAGAAAAGCTACCGTTTTGTGGACATTATATTTGGAACCCACAATATTTTCAAACTGGCAGAACTTTTATGGCAGCGCCTTAAGCAGCAGAAAATGACTGTAGATCTATGGGAGGATACAAGCCTGATTGTTGAGAATCTGCCGGCTGAGAGAAAATATCCCTTTAAATCCGGCGTCAACATTATGTTTGGGTGCAACAATTTCTGCAGCTATTGTATTGTTCCCTATGTGCGGGGAAGGGAGAGAAGCAGAAAGCCGGAAGAGATTATTGCAGAGATTGAGAAGCTTGTGGAATCCGGTGTGGTGGAAGTAATGCTTTTAGGGCAGAACGTGAACTCTTACGGAAAAAATCTGGATGTTCCGGTTACCTTTGCCAGCCTTCTAAAACAGGTGGAGGCCGTAAATGGGCTTAAGAGAATCCGTTTTATGACTTCGCATCCAAAGGATCTGTCAGATGAACTGATTGAGGTGATGAGAAATTCCCAAAAGATATGCAGCCATCTGCACCTTCCTGTCCAGTCAGGCAGCAGCCGTATCCTGAAAGCCATGAACCGCAGATATACAAAGGAGCAGTATCTTTCCCTGATAAATAAGATTCGGGCCGCAGTTCCGGATATTTCTCTGACTACGGATATTATCGTGGGATTTCCGGGGGAAACAGAGGAAGACTTCCGGGAGACGCTGGATGTGGTGAGAACCGTAAGGTTTGACAGCGCATTTACGTTTATCTATTCAAAGAGGAGCAAAACCCCGGCAGCTTCCATGGACAACCAAGTGCCGGAGGATGTGGTGAAGGATCGGTTTGACAGGCTTCTTGCAGAAGTACAGGCTATTTCTGCACAGGTTTGCGCACGGGATCTGTATAAGACCATGGACGTGCTGGTGGAAGAAACGGACAGCCACATGGAAGGTTATGTAACCGGGCGTCTTTCTAATAATACCATTGTCCATTTTCCGGGGGAGCCGTCCCTTGCAGGGTCTGTGGTACCAGTGTACCTGGAGGAATCCAAGGGGTTCTACTATATGGGAAAAAGGGCGGAATGATTTCAGGAATGCCTGCGGTTACCCTGTTTTAACACAGGCAGCCAGCATGATGTGTTTATTTTATAGAAGAGAGGTTGCTTAAGATGGCCGGATTATCACCAATGATGGCACAATACATGGAGACAAAGGAGCAATACGGCGACTGCCTGCTTTTTTACAGGCTTGGAGATTTCTACGAAATGTTCTTTGATGATGCTGTAACCGCATCCAGGGAACTGGAGATCACTCTCACCGGCAAAGAGTGCGGCCTTAAAGAGCGTGCCCCCATGTGCGGCATTCCTTACCATGCAGTTGACGCATACCTGTACAAATTAGTGCAGAAAGGTTACAAGGTTGCCATTGCGGAGCAGATGGAGGATGCAAAGCTGACAAAAGGCCTGGTAAAGCGGGAGGTGATCCGGGTGGTAACCCCTGGAACCATTACCAGCAGCCAGGCTCTGGACGAAACGAAAAACAATTTCCTTATGGGAATCGTGTATGTGGGAGATGTGTACGGCATCTGTGCATGCGACATTACCACAGGGGATTACCTGGTAACTGAGGTGGAGGGGGAGAGGAACCTTCTGGATGAGATCCACAGATTTGCCCCGTCAGAGATAATCTGCAATGAGGCATTCTATATGTGCGGGATTGATTTGGAGGATTTGAAAAACAGATATCATGTGGCTGTTTCTTCCTTGGAAAGCCGCTATTTTTCTGAGGAATCCTGCAGAAACGTGTTAAAGGAACACTTCCATACAGGAAGCCTGGATGGGTTGGGGCTGGGGGATTATGATGCAGGGGTCATTGCTTCCGGCGCAGTGATGGAGTATCTGTATGAAACTCAGAAAAATACCTTAAGCCACATTACAGCCATCCGGATTTACACAACAGGGGAATTTATGGTTCTGGACACTTCCACCACAAGAAACCTGGAGCTTTTGGAAACGCTGCGGGAAAAGCAGCGGAAAGGCTCCCTTCTGTGGGTTCTTGACAAGACCAGGACAGCCATGGGCGCAAGGTTTATGAGAACTCTCATTGAACAGCCCCTGGTGCAGAAGGCGGCGATTTTGGATCGGCAGAACGCCATTGAAGAGCTGAACATGAGCTACATTACCAGGGAGGAAATCCGCGAGTATTTAAATTCCATCTATGACCTGGAGCGGCTTATGGGCCGCATCAGCTACAAATCCGCCAACCCAAGGGATCTGCTGGCATTTGGCAATTCCCTGGAAATGCTTCCCCATATGAAAGCTTTACTGAATGATATGAATTCTCCTTTGCTGAAACGCATCTGCGGCGATTTAGATCCGCTGGAGGATTTATTTGAGCTTATAAAAAGCTCCATTGTAGAAGAACCGCCTATTGCCGTAAAAGAAGGCGGGATTATTAAGGACGGATACAATGAGGAGGCGGACCGACTGCGCCATGCCAAGACAGAGGGGAAAAGCTGGCTGGCAGAGCTGGAGGCAGAGGAGCGGGAAAAGACAGGCATAAAAAATCTGAAGATTAAATTTAACAAGGTATTCGGGTATTACTTTGAGGTAACCAATTCTTTTAAAAATCTGGTTCCGGAATATTTTATCAGGAAACAGACCCTGGCCAATGCGGAGCGGTATACTACAGACAAGCTTAAGGAGCTGGAGGATGTGATTCTGGGAGCTGAGGACAAGCTGTTTTCCCTGGAGTATGAGCTTTTCTGCCATATCCGCGACACCATCGGGGCAGAGGTAGGCCGGATTCAGAAAACTGCCAAGGCCCTGGCAGGCATAGATGCATTCTGCTCCCTGTCTTTGGTTGCCACCAGAAATAATTACGTAAAGCCTAAGATCAATGAAAAGGGTTCTATACATATTAAGAATGGCCGCCATCCGGTAGTGGAACTAATGTTAAAAGACGATCTGTTTGTATCCAATGACACTATGCTGGACAATCATAAAAACAGGATATCTGTGATTACCGGGCCTAACATGGCCGGCAAATCCACTTACATGCGTCAGACAGCCCTGATCGTCCTTATGGCGCAGATCGGCAGCTTTGTTCCTGCCTCAGAGGCAGACATCGGAATCTGCGATCGGATCTTTACAAGGGTTGGGGCTTCCGATGACCTGGCCTCAGGCCAGAGCACATTTATGGTGGAGATGACGGAAGTTGCCAATATTCTCCGCAATGCCACCAGAAGCAGCCTGATTATTCTGGATGAGATCGGGCGAGGGACAAGCACATTTGACGGATTAAGCATTGCCTGGGCAGTGGTGGAACATATCAGCAACGTGAAGCTTTTAGGGGCCAAGACCTTATTTGCTACCCATTATCATGAGCTGACAGAGCTGGAAGGCACCATGAGCGGAGTCAATAATTACTGCATTGCCGTGAAGGAACAGGGGGATGACATTGTATTCCTGCGAAAGATCATTAAAGGCGGAGCGGACAAAAGCTATGGCATTCAAGTGGCCAAACTGGCAGGCGTGCCGGAACAGGTGATTGTCCGGGCAAAAGAACTGGTGGAGGAGTTAAGCAGCGCTGACATTGCCACAAAGGCCAGAGAGATTGCCCTGGAAAGCGCCAATGTGTCTCCCGGACAGCGCAAGGTGGTTACCAAGCCGGACGAGGTGGACTTAAACCAGATGACCTTGTATGATACAGTGAAAAGCGAGGACATTATGAGAGAGATCGAGGAACTTCACATTAATGAAATCACGCCGGTTGAGGCGCTGAATATTTTAAGCAGGATGCAGGGAAAATTAAAGAACCGGTGGTAGGAGGAATCATACATGGCAGAAATTATGGTACTTGACCAGAATACCATTAATAAAATCGCAGCCGGAGAGGTAATTGAGCGGCCTTCTTCTGTGGTGAAAGAACTTCTGGAAAACGCCATTGATGCCGGAGCCACGGCGGTTACCGTGGAGATCCGGGACGGGGGCATATCCCTTATCCGGGTAACGGACAATGGATGCGGCATTGCCAAAGACCAGGTTCCCCTGGCATTTCTGCGTCATTCCACCAGTAAGATTAAGTCGGTGGAGGACTTGTTTACAGTGGCTTCCCTGGGATTTCGGGGGGAGGCCCTTTCCAGTATTGCCGCCGTGGCCCAGGTGGAAATGATTACCAAGACCCCAGAGCAGCTTTCGGGAATCCGGTATCAGATTGAGGGAGGAAAAGAGAGGAGCATACAGGAAATAGGCGCTCCTGACGGAACCACCTTTCTTGTGCGGAACCTGTTTTTCAATACCCCTGCCAGGCAGAAATTTTTAAAGACAGCCCAGACAGAAGGAGCCCATGTGGCCGCCCTGGTAGAGAAGCTTGCCATGTCCCGACCAGATATTTCCATACGGTTTATCCAGAATAACCAGAATCGGCTTCACACCTCAGGAAACCACAATTTAAAGGATATTATCTACACTGTGTTCGGGCGGGAGATTGCAGCAAACCTGCTGCCGGTGGAGAAGAGCGAGGAAATTCTGCAGGTTAAGGGATTTGCCGGGAAACCGGTTATTGCCAGAAGCAACCGGAACTTTGAGAATTACTACATTAATGGCAGGTACATAAAAAGCAGTCTGGTGGCAAAGGCCATTGAGGAAGCCTACAGGCCGTTTATGATGCAGCACAAATATCCCTTTGTCCTGCTGCACCTGGCCATCGAACCGGAATATCTGGATGTCAATGTGCACCCTACTAAAATGGAGCTACGGTTTCGGGACGAAAAACAGATCTACGAAATCATAAGCCAGTCCATAAGCCAGGCTTTGGCCAGGAAGGAACTGATTCCCCAGATAAGCCTAAGTAAAAACAAGCAGGAGGACAAGAAGCGGCAGCAGGAGAAAAGCTGCCCGGAACCATTTGAGATAAAGCGTCAAAACGAATATGACCGCACAAATGTGAAAGACAGGCTGGGCGGCGCAAAACGGGAACCTCAGGGAAACAGGCGGCAGCTTCAAGAAGGCCAGAGAGAGACGCATACGCAGCAGCAGGAATACGCATCCAACACAAGGCTTGTGTGTGAAAAAGCAGATTACCAGATTAAGCCGACGTATCAGGCTGCTGCGGGAAATCAGCCTGAACAGATGGCAGGAGACAGAAAAAATATCGGGATAAGTGGGAGAAATCCATCATCAGATAGGGAAAATACCCATATTAATGGGAACATTATACCTGAAAACGAAGAAAAAATATATGCAGGTGGGAATAAACCGCCTGAAAATGAAAATCTCAGGCATTCTGATGGGCAGCTGGATTTTTTTGAGGAAAAGCTTTTAAATCCTGAAAGCCGCCTTCGCCATAAGATGATTGGCCAGCTGTTTGACACATACTGGCTGGTAGAGTTTCATGATCAGCTTTATATTATTGACCAGCACGCTGCCCATGAAAAGGTTTTGTACGAGAAAACCATGGCAACCTTAAAAAGCCGGGATTACACGTCCCAGATGGTAAATCCTCCGATTATTCTGAGCCTGGGAAGCGAGGAGCAGGTGCTTCTTGAGAAATATATGGCTTATTTTACGGAAATGGGTTTTGAGATTGAGCATTTCGGAGGCAAGGAGTATGCGGTGCGGGCAGTTCCAGACAACCTGTTTTCCATTGCCAGAAAGGAACTTCTTACGGACATGCTTGACAGCCTGTCCGACGATATTTTTAAGGGTAATCCTGATATTATTTATGAAAGGGTTGCGTCCATGTCCTGCAAGGCAGCCGTAAAGGGCAATCACCCAATGTCACCTATGGAGGCGGACAAGCTGATTGACCGGCTTCTGGAATTAGAAAATCCCTATGCATGCCCCCACGGAAGGCCTACGATTATTTCCATGAGCAAATATGAACTGGAACGAAAATTTAAAAGGATTGTGTGACAGAATCCCATCGATCACACGATTATAGGAGGTCTTCAATAATGGCTTTGCCTCTTATTATTCTTACAGGTCCCACGGCTGTGGGAAAAACAGAGCTTTCTGTCCGCCTGGCAAAGGCCGCAGGCGGGGAGATCATCAGTGCGGATTCCATGCAGGTATACCGCCATATGGATATTGGGTCTGCTAAAGTGACCAGAGAAGAGATGGATGGTGTAAGCCACCATCTTATTGACGTGCTGGAGCCTACGGAGGAATTTAACGTGGTGGTTTTCCAGAAAATGGCAAAAGAGGCGCTTTCGCAGATTTACGGGCAGGGCCGTATTCCCATTGTGGCAGGCGGAACTGGCTTTTACATCCAGGCCCTTTTGTATGACGTGGATTTTACGGAGAATGACGGAGATCCCGGACTCCGCATGGAGCTGGAGCAGATTGCCGCCTTGAAAGGAGCCAGGTATCTGCACGAAATGCTGCAGAGTGCCGATCCGGCGGCTGCCCGGCAGATCCATGCCAACAATGTGAAACGGGTTATCCGGGCCATTGAGTTTTATAAAAAGACAGGAACCAGGATTTCTGATCACAATGCTGCAGAACGGAAAAAAGAATCTCCCTATGATTTTTTTTACTATGTCCTGAATACGGACAGGGCAGTGCTTTATGAAAGAATTGAACAGCGGGTGGATAAGATGCTGGAGCTGGGCCTTGTGGACGAGGTGCAGAAACTGGCGGACATGGGCTGCACCAGGGATATGGTATCTATGCAGGGACTGGGATACAAGGAGATCCTTGACTATCTGGACGGCAGGTGCAGCCTTGAGGAAGCCGTTTATATTCTGAAACGTGATACAAGGCATTTTGCCAAAAGGCAGCTGACCTGGTTTAAGCGGGAGAGAAATGTGCGATGGCTGAATCTGCCGGACTTTGGAAATGACAGCGGAAAAATATTGGAACATATTTTAGAGGAAACAAAGCATTCCAGGCAAAGGGGCTGGAATGTTTGCCCCAGAGAACCATAACAGATAACAGGAGAGACAAAATCATGGAATTAAATGCAATGTATACGTCACTTGGAATCAGCCCTCAGGTGCTGAAGTTTGGGGAAGAGATCGAAGAGTCGTTAAAAGACAGATTCCAGGCCATTGACTTAAGGGCAGAGTACAATCAGCTAAAGGTCATAAAAGCCATGCAGAAAAACCGGGTCAGCGACATCCATTTTGCCGCCACCACAGGATACGGGTACAATGATCTGGGAAGAGATACGCTGGAGCAGGTATATGCCAGCGTATTTGAAGCAGAAAGCGCCTTGGTGCGCCCTCAGCTTATGAGCGGAACCCATGCCCTTCACATTGCCCTGTCCGGAAACCTCCGCCCTGGAGATGAGCTGCTTTCCCCAAACGGAAAACCTTATGACACGCTGGAGGAGGTTATCGGAATCCGCCAGTCACCAGGTTCGCTAAAAGAGTATGGGGTTACTTACCGCCAGGCCGACCTGCTTCCTGACGGAAGCTTTGACTTTGCAGCAATTGCAAAGGCCATTAATGAGAAGACAAAACTTATGACCATCCAGCGGTCCAAAGGCTACGCCACAAGACCTACATTTTCCGTAAAGCAGATTGGGGAAGTGATTGCTTTTGCAAAAAGAATCAAGCCGGATCTTATCTGCATGGTAGATAACTGCTATGGCGAGTTTGTGGAAGATGTGGAGCCTACTCAGGCAGGAGCTGACATGGCTGTAGGCTCTCTTATTAAAAACCCCGGCGGCGGACTGGCTCCTACAGGCGGATACATTGTAGGGCGGAAAGACTGTATTGACCGGGCGGCTTTCCGCTTAAGCGCTCCCGGCCTGGGAAAAGAAGTCGGGGCAAGCCTTGGACTGAACCAGTCCTTCTATCAGGGCCTGTTTCTGTCGCCGGTGGTTGTGGCAGGAGCCTTAAAGGGAGCTGTTTTTGCTGCAGGCATCTACGAAAAGCTGGGATTCGATGTGATTCCCAGCAGCACGGAGGAACGCCACGACATTATTCAGTCCATTGCGCTGAAAAGCCCGGAGGCAGTCATTGCGTTCTGCCAGGGAATCCAGGCAGCGGCGCCAGTAGACAGCTTTGTAGCCCCAGAGCCATGGGATATGCCAGGATACGACGCCCCGGTTATTATGGCAGCAGGGGCATTTGTCCAGGGGTCTTCCATTGAGTTAAGTGCAGACGGCCCCATGAAACCGCCTTATGCCGTATATTTCCAGGGAGGGCTGACCTGGTACCATGCCAAACTGGGCATTCTTTCGTCCCTGCAGAAACTGTGTGACGCAGGACTCTGCACCCTGAAAAACCAAAGCAAACCTGTCTGCCGCAGGCAGTAGGGATGTCCGGCCCGGAGATTTCCCGCCGCAGGAATCAGGCGCTGGCAGATCAGTCATACGATACTGTTTTGGAAAAATTTTTTAACTTTTTATAAACTAACTATACATAAATTCCATCTTATGGTAAAATGTTTTGGAATCAAAGGCAGGCTGGTCTTGCGGCATGCTTTTGGCTTGCGAAGAGATAAGGTTCCAGGCGCCCGGGCTTCGTACTACGGAGAGTCACGCAGCAAGGAGTATGCCCATGGACAAACACATTAAGATGAAAGATATCCCAAAGCAGGACCGCCCCTACGAGAAATGCGTTTCTAAAAGTCCTGAGATACTAAGCGACGCGGAGCTGTTAGCCGTCATTATCCGGACCGGCAGCCCGGCCTTAAGCTGTCTTCAGCTTGCCCAGAAGGTGCTGGAGCTGACTTATCCGGAAGGCGACGGCCTTTTGGGACTGTGCCGCTTAGACCTGTCTGATTTTCAAAAGCTTCCAGGCATTGGCATGGTGAAAGGCATCCAGCTGCAGTGCATCGGAGAGCTGTCAAAGCGTATTAGCCGCCGTGCGGCAACTGCCAGAAATACCACATTCGAGAATCCCCAGTCCGTGGCGGAATACTATATGGAAGAAATGAGGCACTTACAGCAGGAACAGCTTTATGTCATGTTCCTTAACACCAGGCAGGCCCTGATTCGGGATCTGCTGATATCTAAAGGCACCGTAAATGCGTCTCTGGCATCGCCCCGGGAGATATTTATAAAAGCCCTTCAATGTCAGGCCGTAGGAATTATCCTGGTTCATAACCATCCCAGCGGGGATTCCACTCCCAGCCGGGAGGACTGTCTCCTGACCAGGAAGGTTTATGATGCAGGAAGCCTTGTGGATATCCAGCTTTTGGACCATGTTATTATTGGAGACAATAATTACTGCAGCTTTAAAAAAGAGGGAATGTTATAGATGGAATCAAAATACAACCGTTATATTTTAGCAGGTCTCACCGTAATCTGCATTGTGCTGATTGGAATTACTATGGTTGCAGATCAGTGGCTGGAGCCTTTGCGCACAGGCGTGGGATATGTTCTGATTCCCATTCAGTCAGGGGTGAACAAAGTGGGAGTGACCATATACCAGCAGCTTTCTGATTATGGGCAGCTAAAGGGGGCTTTGGAGGAAAAGCGAAAGCTTCAGGCGGAGATTGACAGGCTGACAGAGGAAAACAACAGGCTGGCCTCCCAGCAGTTTGAACTTCAGCGGCTCAGGGAACTGTACGACCTGGATCAGCAGTATATGCAGTACAACAAGACTGCTGCCCGGGTCATTGCCAATGACTCCGGCGACTGGTTCCAGGTATTCAGAGTCAATAAAGGGTCTGCCGACGGGATTCAGGTGGGCAACAACGTATTGGCTGGCGGAGGGCTGGCAGGCATTGTGACAGATGTAGGCGCCCATTATGCCACGGTCCGTTCGATTATTGACGATTCCAGCCGGGTCAGCGCCATGGCGCTCCAGTCAGGGGACACTTGCATGGTAGGCGGAGATCTGACCCTTTACAAAGAGGGGCGCCTGGCATTAAGCGATATTAAGAAAGACGGCGATGTAAAAGACGGGGACCGTATTGTCACCTCCAATATCAGCACCACCTATCTTCCGGGAATATTAATCGGATATGCAGCGGATATTTCCATTGACAGCAACCAGCTGACCAGTTCCGGCTATCTGGTGCCTGTGGCGGAGTTTAACAATCTCCAGGAGGTGCTGATCATTACGGATCTGAAAGAAACCGGGGAACCTACAGGAGAATAATATGAAGCGGATCATTATCAACTTGGTGCTGATCATTATTGCGTTTACCATACAAAACTGTGTGTTTCCGCTGATTCCTTTTTTGTCGGCATCTCCGAACCTGCTATTGATCCTGACATTTTCCTTTGGGTTTATGAAAGGGCAGCGGGCGGGCATGTTTTACGGGGTTCTGGCAGGAGTGCTTTTGGATCTGTTTTACAGCGGCCCATTCGGCTTTTACACGCTTTTTTACGTGTATGTGGGATATGTAAACGGAATCTGCACCAAATATTATTATGAAGAGTACATTACCCTGCCGCTGGTTTTAAGCGTGCTAAATGAATTAGCATACAATTTGTATGTGTATGTGTTCCGCTTCCTTATCCGGGGGAGGCTGAATGTGCTTTATTACTTGAAGGAACTGGTGATTCCGGAAACAATTTTTACGGTTGTGACCACACTTCTTATTTACCGTCTGCTTCTCTATATCGGCAGGCGGCTGACAGAATTTGAAAATAGGAGAGATACTACGATTGTTTAGAGACATACTGGAACTGATTCAGATCGGCATTAAGCGGGTCATTACGTCAAGGATATTTGCCCTGGCTGTAATCTTTATCTGCATGTTTGCCGGGCTGGTGGTACGCTTGTTTGACCTGCAGATCGTGCGGGGCGAAGAATATGTGAAAAAATATGAATCCAAAATACTGAGGACCGCCTATACAACGGGAACCAGAGGCAATATCTACGACTGCAACGGCATAATTCTCGCCAGAAATGAGCTGGCTTATTCCGTTACCATTCAGGATGTAGGCGCCTATAAAACGGATCAGGACAGGAACCTGATGATCCTGGAGCTGGTGCGGATCTTGGACAGGCAGGGGGAAACCATTCAGGGAGATCTGCCAGTTGCCATTGACCAGAACGGTGACTTTGTGTACACCACTTCGTCAGAGACGGCAAGGCTGCGGTTTCTGCGGGACTTTTATGGACGTCGCTCTGTCAGCGAACTGGATGACGAGGACGGAAAATACCCTTCCAATGTCAGTGCCAGGGATGTCTTTGAAATGACCAAGGAAAAATTTAACATAGGAGATCTGAAAGATGACAGGGGGAATCCTATGGTGATTCCGGATGACGAAGCCCTGAAAGTAGGCATTATCCGCTATTCCCTTTCCCTGACGGCTTACACCAGCTACAAGACCACTACAGTTGCCTCCAATGTTTCCGAGAATACTGTGGTGGATATTTCCGAACATATGGCCCAGCTGCAGGGAGTGGATATTGCCGAGTCCACAGTGCGTATTTATGAGGACGCCCTGTACTTTGCGCCGATTATCGGCTATACAGGCAAGGTTTCCAGCGAAGAGCAGCTGGAGGAACTGCGGCAGAGAGATGAAAGCTACGAGCTTAATGATATTGTGGGCCGCATCGGGATTGAAGCCACCCAGGAGGACAAGCTTCAGGGAAAAAAGGGTGTCCAGAATATGTATGTGGACAGCAGGGGACGGGTTTTAAAGGTTCTTGACGACGCCACGGAGCCGGAAGCGGGGAACAATATTTATCTGACTCTGGATCGGGAACTGCAGATTGGCATTTACCACCTGCTGGAAAAGCATCTTGCTGGCATTCTTACAGACCGTTTGGTTAACCGGGAAGTGACGGAGGATGAAAACCGGGACTCCAGTAAAAAGAAGATTCCCGTAAAGGATGCCTACTATCAGCTTATTAACAATAACGTGCTGTCTCTAAAAGCCATGGAGCGGGACGATGCCGGGGCGGTGGAGCAGGAGATCCAGAGAAAATTCTTGGCTTCCAGACAGCAGATTATGGCAAATATGAGAAGCCAGCTGGCAGACCCAGGGGCAGTTCCCATATCGGAACTGCCGGAGGATATGAAAGCGTACATGCTGTATGTGTATTCCTACCTGTCATCAGATACGGTGGATATTTTCCAGAGAAGCAAGGTTGACGCCGAAAGCCCTCAGGCAATGGCCTGGAGAGACGAAACCATAAGCCTTCGGGAATACTTATACTACGGCATTTCCCAGGAATGGATATACACTACTAAGCTGCCTGTAAACAACAAGTACTCCAATGCTGACGACAGTTTCCAGGCCCTGGTGGATTACGTTATGGAGCAGCTGGAAAATGACACTCAGTTTACGAAACGCATTTACCGCTATCTTATAAACCAGGATATTATTACAGGAAGAGAGCTGTGCATGGCTCTGTACTCCCAAAACGTCCTTCCTTATGATCAGGAACAGATGGGGCTGCTGCAGGCAGGAGGAGAGGAGTATACTTTCAGCTTTCTGATTGATAAGATAAACAACCTTGAGATTACGCCTGCTCAGCTGGCCCTTGACCCATGCACCGCCGGATGCACCGTGACAGATGTGAATACGGGAAAGGTGCGGGCCCTGGTAACATATCCCAGCTATAACAACAACATGCTGTCCGGCACGGTTGATGCCGCTTATTTCAGCCAGCTGAACGAGGACCTGTCCCTTCCCCTTTATAACAATGCCACGCAGGTTTCCAAGGCGCCTGGTTCTACCTTTAAGCCCATTACCGCTGTTGCGGCTCTGGAGGAGGGAGTTGTCACAACTGCAGATGAGATCGAATGTACTGGCATTTATGAGGAAGTGTTTCCAAAGATTAAGTGTTGGATCAATCCGGGACGCCACGGCAAGCTAGACGTATCCGGAGGACTGGAAAATTCCTGCAACTATTTCTTCTCCGAGGTGGCACACCGTCTTTCTACCAATGAGGATGGCGTATATTCCACGGACAGAGGACTGGAGGTACTTCGGGAGTACGCTTCAAAATTCGGCCTTGATCATCCGTCGGGAATCGAGATTGCAGAAAGCGCACCGAAGATTTCTACGGAAGACCCGGAGCGTTCCTCCATGGGACAGGGTACCAATGCCTATACCAATGTGCAGCTGTCCCGGTATGTAACAGCCTTGGCCAACAGAGGGAAGGTGTTTGAGTTAAGCCTTATTGATAAAGTTACCAAATCAGACGGAACTGTTGTGGAGGATCATGCTCCTGAAATTTCCAGTCTGGTAGAAATTGCTGACAGTACCTGGGATGCGGTTCAGAGCGGAATGAGGCGGGTAATTACCAACAGTTCCTCCAAACGTATTTTCAGGGATCTGGAAGTGGAGATTGCAGGAAAGACCGGTACGGCTCAGGAGAATACCAGGGCAAACCATGCGTTCTTTATTTCCTATGGGCCGTATTCCAACCCTGAGATCAGCGTTACGGTCAATATTCCCTATGGCTATTCTTCCGCCAATGCGGCAACCATAGCCAAGAGTGTGTACCGCTTTTATTATGGGTACACGACCCTGGAGGATATTATCGGAGCAGGAGCCCTGGATGCAAGCAATGTTACAATCGGCGATTAAAACAGAAACAGGGTTTTAAGAAACATAAGCCACAAAAGAGGCAGAAGCTGCCTGGAAGATTTAACAGGTGAATTCAGGTAAAGAGGTGGTAGTGTATGAAAAGTTCAGTAGTGATTAAAAGCAATAAGTCCGGTATGACGGTGATTTTGGCTCCCGAGGTTCCCTTTGAGGAACTTTTGGGAGATATTGCCAAAAAGTTTGAGGAAAGCGCCAGATTCTGGGGGTCGGTCCAGATGACCCTGACTCTGGCAGGAAGGCCGCTGGCGCCGGAACAGGAGTTCCAGATCGCAAATGTGATCATGGATCACTCCCAGATTGAAATCATGTGTCTGGTGGATCTTGACAGCAACCGCATACGGAGGTGCGAAAAGGCTCTCAACGAAAAGCTGATGGAACTGTCTTCCTGCACTGGACAGTTCTACAGGGGACATCTGCACAAAGGGGAGTCTCTGGAGTCAGAAGCCAGCATCGTGGTTATCGGCGATGTGGAGCAGGGGGCCCGGGTGACTGCAAAAGGCAACATTATTGTGCTTGGGGAGCTGAAGGGGACAGCAGTTGCAGGCGCTGCCGGCAATGAGGACGCAGTGGTGGTGGCTCTTACCATGGCTCCTTATCAGTTAAGGATTGCCGGATTCGAAACAGAGATCAATGAAAAAGGGCGGCGCCTTGGACGGGGGCCTATGACGGCGTCAGTTGAAAACCAGGAAATCTGTATGGCTCAAATAAAAAAAAGTTTTTTCAATGTGTTAAAAAATGTTTAAAAATGGAAATAATACTGGAAATATTTCAAAATATAGAGTAGAATATTTATTGTTAGGCGTCATTACAATTCAGTTGTCTGAATTGTCAGGAGGCATATATTGCAGGAGGAAAGAAATATGAGTGAAGTCATTGTAATTACCTCCGGAAAAGGCGGGGTGGGTAAAACCACAACCTCTGCAAACATTGGAACAGGCCTGGCTATGCTGGGGATGCGGGTAGCTTTGATTGATACGGATATCGGGCTGCGCAACCTGGATGTGGTCATGGGACTGGAAAACCGGATTGTCTACAATCTGGTGGATGTGGTGGAGGGGAACTGCAGAATGAAGCAGGCCCTGATCAGAGACAAAAGATACCCTAACCTGTACTTGCTTCCCTCGGCCCAGACCAGGGACAAGTCAGCAGTAAATCCTGAACAGATGATAAAACTAACAGAGGACTTGAAAGATGATTTTGACTACATACTGCTGGACTGCCCGGCTGGAATCGAACAAGGATTCCGCAACGCCATTGCAGGCGCAGACCGGGCGCTGGTGGTTACCACGCCGGAAGTTTCGGCTATTCGGGATGCGGACAGGATTATCGGGCTTTTAGAGGCAAAGGATATGGGCCAGGTTCAGCTTATTGTGAACCGGGTCAGAACGGATATGGTCCGCAGAGGAGACATGATGTCTGTGGACGATGTAATGGATATTCTGGCCATTCCTCTTTTGGGAGCCATTCCTGACGATGAATCCATCGTAGTTTCCACCAACCAGGGGGAACCTTTGGCAGGTACGGATACGCCGTCAGGACAAGCCTACCTTGATATCTGCAAACGGCTTCTTGGGGAAGACATCCCCATTACGGTGCCTGAAGGAGGAAAAGGTTTTATATCCAGGATCACCGGATTTTTAAAACGTGCTTAGGAGGGAAACTATGTACCGAAGCAGGCGTGTTTTTGGGAACCGTTCCGGAGAAATTGCCAGGAAGCGGTTAAAGCTTCTTTTAGTGGCGGACAAGACCAACTGTTCTCCTGAATTTTTGGAGATGATAAAGGACGATATTTTTTCTGTCGTTTCAAAATATCTGGAGATTGACCGGGGAGATGTGGAGGTAGGGCTTACAAGAACCGCCTCCTGCAAAGGATCGGATTATTTTCCTGCCCTTTACGCCAGCATCCCCATAGACGGCCGTCTTATTAGAGGACATTTTAATGCTGTTATTTGATTACAATTTCAGAAGATACAACTTTCGGATGGTGCTTTATATGCTGGCTTTAAGCGGAATTGGCATTATGGCCATCTGGAGCGCCACAAACCAAAGCACCTCTGCGGTGAGGAAACAGATAATGGGCATTGCCATCGGCCTGTTTCTGGCAGTTGCTTTGTCGCTGATTGACTATCACAAAATTTTGTCAATGAGCACCATGATATATCTTGCCTGTGTGGTCATGCTTGTGGCGGTTCTTCTCATGGGAACCTCCCGAGGCATAGCCACGCGCTGGATTGTACTTCCGGTAATCGGGCAGATTCAGCCGGCGGAATTTGTAAAAATAGGCTTGATTCTGTTTTTTTCCTGGTATTTCGGCAAGTATCAGGAAAAAAAGAATCAGCCGTCTGTTCTTGGGCTGGGAGCGCTTTTGTTTGCCGTTCCTGCGTTCCTGATTTTTAAACAGCCCAACCTGTCCACGACGCTGGTGATTACCGTCATCATTGCGTCAGTGGTGTTTGCGTCAGGAGTCAGCTACAAGTGGGTATTGGGGGTACTGGCTGTGGTGATTCCCGCAGTGGGAGCCATTATCTATCTGCTGCGGTATGATATGATTCCGTTTATTGAACAGTATCAGGCCAACAGGATTTTAGCATGGATAGATCCGGAGAAATATGCAGAGGCCTATTATCAGCAGGAGAATTCCATTATGGCCATTGGTTCCGGCCAGCTTTGGGGCAAAGGGTTAAGCAATACGGAGATTGCCTCCGTGAAAAACGGCAATTTTCTCATTGAGGAGCAGACAGATTTCATTTTCGCTATAGTGGGGGAGGAGATGGGATTTGTGGGAGCCCTGATTGTTATGGGGCTGCTTCTGGTTATTGTGATTGAGTGCCTGATTATGGCAAGCCGGGCCAGAGACTTGTCCGGCAAGCTTATCTGCGTAGGCATGGCTACGCTGTTTGCGTTTCAAAGCTTTGCCAACATTGCAGTGGCTACGGCTATTTTCCCGAATACGGGGCTGCCGCTGCCGCTGATTAGTTCGGGGGTCAGCTCCCTGCTGAGCATTTATATCGGCATGGGAGTGGTTTTAAATGTAGGGTTACAGAGAAAAACACGAGAAGACTATTAGGAGAGAGGGAGAAGGAGAATCGTATGAATATCGGATTAATTGCTCATGATTCAAAGAAGAAACTAATGCAGAATTTCTGCATTGCTTACAGGGGGATCTTGAGCAAGCATTCACTGTACGCCACCGGTACTACGGGGCGGCTTATCGAAGAGGTAACCAATTTAAACGTTCACAAGTATCTGGCAGGCCATTTGGGAGGAGGCCAGCAGCTGTGCATTGACATTGAGCAGAATCAGCTGGATCTCGTTATTTTCCTTCGGGAGCCGGACGCCCCCAAAAGGCTTGATCCGGCCAGCAGCCCCATTGTCCGGGTATGTGATATGCACAATATCCCTTTGGCAACCAATGTGGCTACGGCAGAGCTGCTTGTGAAAGCTTTAGAACGGGGAGATTTGGAATGGCGGGAGATGTACAAGTAATGGGGGGCAGAAAATCCCCCGATTTTTCTGGGTGGCCGACAGGGCCTGTCTGCATAAGAAAAGCTGCAGGCCTGTCTGCACTGGCAGTGTGGGCTGCAGCCGTCTTGTGCGGATGCAGCATTGGGGGAAAGGGAAAACTGGAAAAGCCCTATTCATTTGAAGAAAGGCCTTTTGTTCAGGAAGAGACCCAGACCATGCAGGAGGAGGCTGTGACAGTACCTCTGTTTGCCAGGGACTTATGCGTGGTTTCCGATGAAACGCTGTTTAATGGGGAGGATGTGGATTCGGAAGCAGGAGTCGTTTTTTCCATGTCCGATGGGAAAGTACTGTATAGCAAAAACGCTTTTGAGCGGCTTTATCCTGCCAGCACTACGAAGATTATGACAGCCCTTATTGCCATCAAATACGGGAATCTTGAGGATATGGTGACAGTAACCGAGGATGCAGTGATTACGGAAGCAGGCGCTACTCTGGCGGACATAAAACCAGGGGATGTTCTGACCATGGAACAGCTTTTGTATGGGCTTATGCTTCCCTCCGGCAATGATGCAGGAGCTGCTATTGCCGTTCATATGTCCCAGAGCATCGAAAATTTTGCCCAGCTAATGAACGAAGAGGCAGCCAGGCTTGGAGCTACAGGCACCCATTTTATGAATCCTCATGGGCTTCATGATGAAAATCACTATACCACTGCCTATGATCTATATTTGATTTTTAATGAGGCTCTGAAGTATCCAAAGTTCCGGGAGATAACAGGCGCCGTTGCCTATTCAGCTGATTATAAGGATAAAGACGGCAATGAGGTAAAGAAGGTCTGGGAGGGAGGAAACTGGTACCTGACAGGGAAGAGGGAAACGCCGGAGGGACTGACTGTGTTTTCCGGAAAGACAGGAACCACACAGGCTGCAGGCTGCTGCCTGGTCATGGCTTCCCGAGAAGGGGCAGGGCAGGAAAGCAGTGGGAATGAGTATGTTTCCATTATTATGAAAGCAAAGGATCGGAACAGCCTTTATGATAACATGACAAATATAATTTCTAAAATTGTCAATTAAGTCATTGCCTTTTATCCTTATTTATACTATAATTAAGGGGAAATCAATCGTCTTTTTATACAAAATCAATAAACCCAAGGAGGACACGACTATGGTTCAGATTATAGCTGGAAATAAAGGAAAAGGAAAGACGAAGCACTTGCTGGACAAGGCCAACGCCGCCATCAAGGAGGCTAACGGTTCTATCGTTTACCTGGATAAAAGTTCCAAGCATATGTATGAGTTAAGCAATAAGATCCGTCTGATCAATGTAAAAGGATTTGACATTTCCGATTGTTCCGGTTTCATGGGATTTATCTGCGGGATTATCTCCCAGGATCACGACCTGGAGCTGATGTTTTTGGACAGCTTTTTGAAGCTGGCCTGCCTGGAGGGGGAGGATATCTCCGAGGCTGTTAAGGAATTAGAGATTATCAGTGAAAAGTTCCATGTGGATTTCGTTCTGAGCGTATCCCTGGATGTTGACGAATTACCTGAGAATGCAAAAAAGGATGTTATCATCTCTTTATAAAAATAGAATGGATTGGTTTTGTAGATGTACATAGGATAAGGGGGTCTGCTTGCTCGGAAGCAGGCCCTTTTTGCAGGGGAGGAGAGCTGGTGAGCCGTGAGCCGGTGAGGGTGCTGATTCCGCCCGGATTCAGGTTTGCCGAATTGTTTAAAGCCGCCTATCCAAACCGCTGTCCGCCATAAACTATCAGGACATCCTCTTGAACTTTTGACTATTCCCGTTTATAATAGAAAGAACGCTAAATGACAAAAAAGAGCCATTACAATTAATACCCAAAAAAGGATAATAAATCTATAAGTTTACATAAAATTTTTATGTGAACTTATGTATAAAGTATAGTATCCGGAGAGGCAGGTGAACTTTGTGGCAAGGAAAAAAAATAACAATGTTATTAATTATAACCGTCGGAAAGTTTCTATGAACTTTAATGTCGGGATGCTGATTTTCGCCGTGATTTTCTTCTACCTGGTGTTCACCGTATACTCATACATGACGAAGGAAAAGATACAGTTTTATGAGGTGACAGACGGTTCCATTGTGGATGATAAAAGCTATACGGGCATTATCCTCCGTCAGGAAAGTACCCAGTATGCAGACAGCGCCGGGGCTGTCAATTATTATGTAAGGGAAGGGAAGCGGGCGTCTGTGGGGACCAGCATCTATTCCATAGATGAGCGGGGAACCATGTCAGCCCTGATGGAAGAACAGAATCAGGGAACAGGCGCCCTTACGGATCGGGATATTTCAGAGCTGCGCAAACATCTGAACAATTACAGTCTCTCTTATTCGGACGAAGCTTTCGGCGATGTTTATAATACCAGATACTCTCTGGAAGCCATGGTTCTGGAATATGTAAATTTTAATACATTGGACAGCCAGGGGCAGATGGCTGCTGAAATGGGAAATGATTTCAGACAGGTGGCCTCTCCGGTCAGCGGAGTCGTGTCCTATGGCATTGATAATTATGAAACTCTGGATGCAGCCCAGATAAATGAAGGCGTTTTTGACCGCAGCCAGTACAAAAAGGCTATAACAAGGGCCGGGCAGTGGGTAGAGCCTGGAACTCCTATTTACAAAGTGATTACAGAGGACAACTGGTCCGTGGTTTTTCCGGTGGAGGAAGAAGGCGGGGTCCAGTTCAGTTCCCAGGGCACTCTCAAGGTTTCGTTCCCGGCCCAAAACCTGACCGCCAACGGCACATTCTCTCTGATCACGGGAGGGGACGGGAAAGCTTACGGCAGGCTGGATTTTCAAAAATATATGGTTCAGTTCGCCTCGGATCGGTATGTTGATTTTGAGATTATGACCAGTGTCACAGAAGGGCTGAAAATCCCCATTAGCTCTGTTACGACTAAGAACTTTTTCTTGATTCCCATAGATTTTCTCACAAAGGGAGGAGACGGGATTGAGGATGGATTTAATAAAGAAGTTTATTCTGAGGCAGGCACTTCTGTAGTATTTGTGCCTACGGATATTTATTATGGAAATGACGAATATTACTATATTGACTGTGACAAGGAAAATTCCATCCAGGCAGGGGACTACCTGGTGAGGCCTGATTCTCAGGAACGGTTTCAGGTGGGCATCACCGCATCCCTTCAGGGAGTTTACAATATAAATAAAGGATATACAGTATTTCGGCAGATTGAGGTGCTGGCTCAGAGTGATGAATTTTATACCATACGCAAAAATATGAACTATGGGCTCAGCGTATATGACCATATTGTGCTGAATGCGTCTATGATTGAGAACGAGGGCACGCTAATATATCAGTAAGGAAGGGTGGCTTATATGGGAATTCAGACATATTTACATAGGACAGAGGAACAAATTGCAGAGGCCTGCAAAAGGGCAGGAAGGAGCCAGGGGGAGGTTACCCTGATTGCAGTCAGCAAAACGAAGCCTGTTGAACTTTTAAAGGAGGCTTATGAAGGAGGGGCACGGCAGTTTGGTGAGAACCGGGTTCAGGAGCTGCTTTCCAAGATCCCTCAGATGCCTGAGGATGTGAGATGGCATTTAATCGGCCATCTGCAGACCAACAAAGTGCGCCAGGTTGTGGGAAAGACATGCCTGATCCATTCTGTGGATTCCCTAAAGCTGGCCAAGGAGATTGAAAGGGAGTCAGAAAAACAAAATTTTGTAACAGATATTCTTCTGGAAGTGAATGTGGCAAAGGAGGAGAGCAAGTTCGGTTTTTTGCTGGATGAGACGGAGGAGGCCCTGAAGATCATCTCTGGTTTTGCCCATGTCAGGGTATGCGGACTTATGACTGTCGCCCCTTTTGTAGAGGATGCCGAGAAAAATCGTCCTGTTTTTAGAAAATTATACGAATTTTATGTTGACATGAAAACTAAAAACATTGATAATGGTAGCATGACTACTTTATCCATGGGGATGACAGGGGATTTTCAGGTTGCAATTGAGGAGGGAGCCACCATGGTTAGAGTGGGAACCGGCATATTCGGTGCAAGATAGGAGATGGGAGAAGAACTATGAGTCTGTTGGGAAGAATTATGGAAAGCATGCGGTTAAGTGACGGTGATGATGACGATTACTTCTTAGATGATGATTACGAAGAAGAAGACGAGAGACCTCCCAGAAAAAGCCTGTTCGGGAAAAGAGACGACGAGTACTATGACGATGATGAAGAGGAGGAGGAAGCGCCGAAACCAAGATTCCTTGGGCGTTCTTCCAACAATAATTCTAATAAAGTAGTTCCTATGAAGAGAAACATGGAGGTGTCCATGGTAATTCCCACCTCATTCGGTGATTGTAAAGAAATTTGCGACCATCTTCTTGCAGGCAAGACAGTGGTGCTGAATATGGAGGGATTACATACGGAAATTGCCCAGAGGATCATTGATTTTGCCTCAGGCGCAGTTTACTCCATAAGCGGTAATCTGCAGAAGATTTCAAACTATATTTTTATTGTTACGCCAGAAGACGTGGATCTTTCCGGCGATTTTCAGGATATCCTTGGAAACGTGGGAGTCAGCAACAATAACAGCCCTCTTGACATGACAGGGCTGAATCTGCGGTTGTAATCTTTCCATGCCCTTTGGCATTGCAGCAAGACGGGCCGCCGGATTCTTATGCATATGACAGCAGCAAATAGGCTTGTTTCGTTTCCGGCAGAATGACTTTAATGAGGGAGATTGATTTTATGTCAAAGACATTGACCGTCTATC
>CATLBO010000007.1 GCA_949879025.1 uncultured Hungatella sp.
TCTTCCATACGCTCTTCTTTTGCCAGGTGTTTCAGCTTCTTCTGAATGCGCTTGATCAGTTTTTCCATGCGCTTAATCTGCTGTGCATATTTTTTGGCATCCTTGCCTTCACTGACCATGGCGCCCCTCTTCAGATCAGCCAAAGCCCTCATGGCTTTTGAGAAAACCTGCTGGACATCCATCAGGGTTTCAGATCTGGCCAGCATGGCGGCAAGCTCCCCTACGGAATTTTTGGGGCCTGATGATGCCATTTTAAAGGAAGAATCAGGATCTGCCTCTTTGGCGGCTGCAGAAGCCATAGTTTTGGAGCCTGGGCCTGCTTTTGCGGGAGAGGCTTCCAAAATATCGGTGTCCGCTGCATTCCGGGATTTGGCAGATATATCTGCTTTTTGCCTGCTGTTTTGGTAGGATCTGGAAGCAGGGGATGCAGTTTGGGCGGTCTGCCAGTTTGCTGCAGTAACTTTCATAAATGCCCTCCTTTCTTGAGCCTCTGCTTTTATAAAGCTCGAAAAATGTACATTTTATATTATGTATATCGGCAGAATCAGAAAAAAGAAAATAATAGGATAAGTGATTGTGAAAATTTTGTGAACCAGGAATTGAGAAATTATGTATCTAATGATATACTGGAAAGGGATTTGATATTTGGAGGAATATCTATTTTTTTGTAACGCCTGAAGGATTTTGCGTATGCGTTGGGACATGCTTCGGATTTGGAGCGGCTGTGGCAGCAGCATCGGAAAGATTATGACAGGCGTAAAAAATGAAATCGAAAACTTGACGGAAAGAATGGTGATGTTTTATGGAAAAAGAATTTAGAATAGCAAAAAATGTAGATATGATCCAAGGGCCGATTTTTAAGTCGCTGGTCTTATTTGCCCTGCCTCTGTTGGGCTCCAACATTTTTCAGCAGCTTTATAACACGGTGGATACCATGATAGTGGGAAATTATCTGGGCGATGCATCTCTGGCTGCCATAGGCGTCTGTACTCCTGTTTACGAACTCTTGGTGGGGTTTGCCCTTGGAATCGGCAATGGGCTGGCCATTGTGACGGCCAGAAGCTTTGGCTCCGGAGATATGGAGGAACTGAAAAAGTCTGTGGCCAGCTCCATGGTTATCGGGCTGTTTTCTTCTCTGGCAATTACGCTTATAGGCTGGTTTTGCCTTTACCCGCTGCTGAAGGCGCTTAATACGCCTGTAGAGATTATAGATGAGGCTTACGGGTACATATCTACAGTGACTTTGTTTGTACTGGTAATGTTTGCCTATAATCTGTGTGCGGGGCTTCTGCGCTCTATCGGCAACAGCTTTATGCCGCTGGTGTTTTTGATTATTTCATCCTGCATTAATATTGGGCTGGATATCCTGTTTATTACCAGACTGAACATGGGGGTAAGGGGAGCGGCAGTGGCTACGGTAATATCTCAGGGCATATCTGCAGTGCTGTGCATGTTTTATATTTTAAAGAGAAGCAGGATTCTGGTGCCGGAGCGAAGACATTTTCAAGTTGACAGGGAACTATATAAGGAACTGGCAGGACAGGGCTTTTCCATGGGGTTTATGAGCAGCATTGTATCTGCAGGATCTGTGATTCTTCAGTATGGCATCAACGGCCTTGGCTATCTGGTGATCGCAGCCCACACAGCAGCCAGAAAATTGTATATGTTCTGCAGCATGCCGGTTATAACCATGGGAATGGCATTCAGCACCTTTGTATCGCAGAACAAAGGGGCTGACAAAGGTGACAGGATACGGCGGGGAATCCGGTATGTGACCATTTACGATGCAGCTGTGACTGCTGTGGTGGCAGTGCTGATGGTGTTTTGGGCCCCTGCTCTGGTAAGATGGATTTCCGGTTCGACAGAGGCGGCGGTTTTGGAAAACGGGGCAAGGTACCTGCTTATCGTATCGCCCTTTTATGTGGTTTTAGGGGTTCTGATTGCTACCAGATGTGCACTGCAGGGACTGGGGCAGAAACTACTGCCGCTGGTTTCCAGCGTTATTGAATTTTTTGGTAAGATTATTTTTGTGGTGGTGTTTATACCCAGGTTTCAGTATATGGCAGTGATTCTCTGCGAACCTGTGATCTGGTGCGTAATGACGGTTCAGCTGGTGTATACGTTTTATCATGACAGCTACATAAAATCGTTTAGAAAAACAGTTAATTCCTCCAGAGCAAACCGTTGGTGTATGTGATACAATAAAAAAAGTCTTTTCTTACAGCCAGAATGCAGCAGAGACCACAACTCTTGAAAACAGAAAAGGGCCTGCGCCAGGCTGCGAGAAAAATGACAGGAAGGATGCTATGTTTAACTTTTTTAGAAAAAAGAAAACGGATTCTGCTGAGGTTGTGAATATAGTTAATGAAGAGCCAAAGGAACAAGAAAACGGTTCATTTATCATAGGAGCAGGCTATGCTGCAACCCAGTCAGCTAAAGTGTCAGCACAGCAGGCAGCGAAAACATTTGCAAAGCCAGATACCTATGTGGGAAACAGAAACTTATATGACAGCAGTGCCGCTAAACGGAACGCAAAGAAAATTTTGTTTCAGGAAAATGGAAATGTAGTAGATCCCTACACAGGAGAAAGGCTTGTACTGACAATGCAAGAGGCCAAAGAACTTTATGGGGCAGATTGGACCAGACATTTGGCTGAAAGTGATCATGTAAAGCCTCTTGAACAGATATATAATGAGACAAAAGGGAATGTATGGAATACTACAGATGATATTAAAAGAGCAGCTAATAGTGAAGAGAACATTCGTGTAGTGTCCAGAAAATTTAATAATATGAAACGGAGCCATACGAATCAGGAGATTGTCGAGGACAGAGCGTATCGGGAAAGCAAGGGTGTTTACTTAACCGAAGAAGGGGAAAGCCAGGCTATTTTGGATGAAAAGACTTCTGACCTGTCTATAAAGAAGCATCTGCACAAGTCATCCCTGCATAATATGGCGGACACTGGCCACAAAGCAGGAAAGGAGGGCGCTCAAAATGCCGGTGTCACTGCACTTACCATGTCAGGGATTATGAATATTGTTGCTGTCATTAATGGTGAAAAAGATGGCGATGAGGCGGTGGCGGATACCATCAGAGATGGAGGCAAGGCGGCAGCAACAGGGTATGTCATGGGGGGAGGGCTGACAATTTTATCGCATTCCCTTTCCAAGTCTTCTTCGGAGTTCATCCAGAAATTAGTGGATGCGAATGTTCCGGGAAAAGTAATTACCGCAGTTCTTGTAACAGGTGAAACAATGAGAAAATGGGGAAACGGAGAAATTACAACTCAGCAATGTCTGATCGAATTGGGAGATAAGGGTCTTAACATGGCAACTATGGGGTATTCTATGGCTGTAGGACAGTCGCTGATACCTATTCCGATTGTTGGCGGCGCAATAGGGGCCTTAGTGGGTTCTATCCTTACAAGCGGCTATTATAATCATTTGATTCAGACATTGCAGACTAAAGAGCTGGAACATCAGGAAAGACTGTGGATTATAAGAGAGTGCCGTGCAGCGGCAGATCAGACAAGGGCCTTCCGAAGGGAGCTTGAGGCATATCTGGAGACTTATTTCAAAGAATGCAGAGACTGCTTTGATGGCGCTTTATCATCCATGAGATTTGCATATGAGGCAGGCGACGCAGATGGCATGATAGCAGGCGCAAATGACATAACCCGTAATTTGGGGGGACATATTTATTATAACAATGTTGAACAGTTTAAAGACTTTTTAGATGATAATACTTTAGATGTATTATAGAGAAGATTTAATTCGGGAGGCTGAAATGATGACAGAAGTTTTTCACCTTTTGATTTAGATAATGTAAAAGGAGCATATCAGACAATTAAACATAAGGAGTTAAATTATGCCAATACCAATTTTGCTGGCAGGATTAGGAGTGGCCGCAGGAGTTCTGGGTGCAGGAGGCCATCTGAGTGCCAAAGAGACAAATGAAAAGGCGCAGCAAATAGCTGAGGATGCAAAGGAGTTATATAATTCAGCGAAAAATTCTTTAGAAATGGCACAGAGCCGCACGGAGCAGGCTTTGTTAAATCTAGGTTATGCGAAAAAGAAAACTTTAGATTGTTCCATGAGGCAGTTCCTTGACGCCTATGATAAAATAAAAAGCGTTGTATTTACAGAATCAGAAGGATTAAATGAGATAACTAAATTTTCAGTTGATCAGCAGGACGTAGTACAATTGAGAGAAATGACAGATATCTACTCATCCGCCTTAACAAGTGGTGCGTCAGGAGCGGCGGCAGGAGCGATCGTCGCATTAGCTGCCAGCGGGGCTTTGCCAGTAGTATCAAGCGAACTGGCGGTGGCAGGCGCTTTCCTGGGAATGGGGGAAATAGGCGGCGCTATCGGAATAGCCGGGTCAGCATTGTCATTTGGGGCGGCTATGACCCCACTGGCAGCAATAGCGGCTCCTGTAGTCCTTTTTACAGGAATATCAGCCAGCCTGAAAGCTGATGAGAACCTTGAAAAAGCCCAGACAATGTATGCAGAGGCAGAGGTAGCTTCAGAAAAGATGAAGACATCAGAGACGTTATGCTATGCGATAGCAGAAAAATCAGACATGTTTAACGACCTGCTCGCTGAATTGGACAAGATGTTCTCTGAATGTACGGCTTTGCTTAGCGACTTGGTCAGGAAAAAGGAAGGAAGCATTTTTAAGAAACAGATTACTTCCAGAGACTTTTCGGAAAATGAACTAAAATTGATTGCCGTTACCAGGTCGCTGGCGGGCGCAGTAAAAGCTGTTATAGATACACCAATTTTAAATAGTGAAGGAATCATATCTGAGGAATCACAAAGTGTTTATGATGAGACATCCAGCAAACTGCTTGACTTTAGCCATGCTGTAGAACATGTAAAAAGAACAAATTATAACAAAAGGCTTGTTGCGGTTAAACAACCTGATTCCTCTAATGTAAAAATAAGACAGGCATATGCACATGATCGAAACCTTATACCATATGCAAGAAATGTGCTGGCTTTTGTACTTGGAGTTTCAGCGGCGACTTTTTGTGCAAAAGGTATTTCATCATTTATTACAGCGGAAGGGGGAAAAACATTAGGAGTTAGCTCACTTCTTGTTAACGGAATTGCTGTGTGGCTGGTTATTTGTTCTACATTGGTTATGCTTATTGCAAAGTTTGAGAGTGCAGACTACGGAAAGATAGCAGGAGGCGGCGCAGGAATCGGAATTGCTGTCTTGTATTTTGAATATTTCAGAGCTGCTGCCAATATGGAGCATTATATTATTTTTAATGTTATTTTTCTATTTATCATTGGTGCCATTGGCACTGGCGTGGAAAAGATAAAAGATAAATATCTTTTTGGTACATATTTATACCATATGTGGACTTGCGTCATATGTTATCCCATGATGTTTTTAATTTATGCAGCATTAAACAGATGGCTGGGTATCCCGCATAATATTTCATTTTGGAGTTGTGCTGCACTGAGCATTTGCGGGATTTTAGGTGTAATGACAAGTTCTGAGGATCAGGAGAAACTATAATCTGTAATGCGGCTTACAGCAGAAGGGAGGAAGATAACAATGGAAAAGCGGGACAGCAATGAAAAGACAGGGCTGGTGCTGGAAGGCGGAGGTATGCGGGGGATCTATACAGCAGGAGTTCTGGATGTGTTTTTGGAACACAATATTTCTTTTGACGGAGTGATAGGAGTATCGGCGGGAGCCATTCACGGCTGTTCATTTGTGTCTGGACAAACGGGGCGCAGCATCCGCTATTATAAGAAGTATTGCAGAGACAAGCGCTTTATGAGTCTTTATAATATGATAAAGACAGGAGATATTGTGGACGAGCAGTTTTGCTACCATGAACTGCCGGAGGAACTTGATCCTTTTGACTATGAAGCCTTTGGGAAATCAGATGTGAAGTATTATGTGACCTGCAGCAATGTGGATACGGGGAAAGCAGAATATCTGCAAATTACGGATATGAAAAGACAGATTGACCTGCTGCGGGCATCGGCATCCTTGCCCTATGTATCCCGGATTGTGGAAACGGAAGGAAAAAGGATGCTGGACGGCGGATGCACAGACAGCATACCAGTGCATGCATTTATGAAAATGGGGTACGGACGGAACGTGGTTGTACTGACGCGGCGCAGGGATTATGTGAAGGAGCCGGAATATGGGATGCTGGCTGGCCTGTATTACCGGAAATATCCAAAGTTTGCCGCAGCTCTGAAAAAACGCCATAAATCGTATAATAATGCGAGAAAACTGATTCGGCGGCTGGAAGAGGAAGGAAAGGCATTTGTTATCAGCCCCGCCGAGGAACTAAACATGGGACGAACCTGCCATGATCCGGAGGAGATTCAGCGGGTATATGATATGGGAAGAAAGGATGCCGCACGGCATCTGGGGAATCTGGAGGTGTTTTTGGAACAAAGGGCGATGTGACGGCATCGGCAATGCCATCCATAGAAGAAGCCGATTTGCACACAGACGGAAAAACATAATTTGTGGAGAATCCAAAGGAAAAGGTTTCGTCCCCATTACCTGGGAGGCGAAACCTTTTTCAATCAACACATGGCGTTCTAAACGGAAAGCAGCTGAATTACAGGGTTATCAGTTCATAATCTCTGCTGCCAAAACCTAACTCTGCAGCAGCTTCTACTGTGTGAATTCCGTTTCTGGACTCAATTCTTTCAATCAGGTGGTCTTTGCCAGGATCGTTGCTGGAATATACCAGATCCAGGCAGGCCTGATCCAGGGCAATAGGATCTAAGGACGCCAGAATGCCGATGTCCCCGATCTTCGGGTCTTCGGCTACGGCGCAGCAGTCACAGTCAACGGACATATTGCGCATAATGTTAATAAATGCCATCTTGCCGTCAAAGTATTCTACAATGGATTTGGCTGCATCGGCCATGGATTCCAGGAAGGAGTCATGGTCTGAGTTCCAGAAATCCTCTGGCACTCCCACGCCGTGGATGTAGGCTTTTCCATGAGAAGAGGCGATGCCGATGGAGATATTCTTCAGTGCGCCGCCGAAGCCCCCCATGGGATGGCCTTTAAAATGGGACAGCACCAGCATAGAGTCATAGTTGGACAGATGGTTTCCCACATAATTTTTGTGAATCTTTTTTCCGCCGTCAATAGACAGTTCCAGCTCCCCTTCCTCATCCATAATATCCACTGGGGCAATCTCTGTCCAGCCGTGAAGTTTCATGGTTTCCCAATGGGCCTTTGTGGTGTCCCGTTTCCCTTCATAAGCAGTATTGCACTCTACAATGGTTCCCTTTACAAGATCAATGACAGGTTTAAAAAATGGAGGGCGGATGAAATTCTGGTTTCCCACTTCGCCGGAATGGAGTTTTACCGCCACTTTACCTGGGAGAGATATGCCCAAAGCCTCGTACAGTTGAACGACTGCTTCACTGGTAAGGGTTTTTGTGAAATAAACTTTAGATTTTGCCATACTTTGTAGCCTCCTGTTCTTAGAATTCCTCCAACTGGGGGAACTGGTTTATTTATCCAGTATATAGGATAAAGTCAGGTTTAGGTCAAGCATGATTTTGGGAAGGTTTACGGGGCTGGCGATACCAAATCATCTAAAGAACCGAACCGGTACCCCATTTCTTCCCACTTGGTAAGAAGCTCATCTAATATTTCCCCATTGGTTTTGGAAGTACTGTGAAGGAGTACCACTGCTCCAGGATGGATGCGTCCCAGAAGCTTTTGGAAAGCTTCCTCTTTTGAAGGCTGTTTATCTTCATACCAGTCCACATAGGCCAGACTCCAGAAAAAGGTGTAATATCCCAGATCCTTCGCCATCTGCAGATTTGATTCACTGTATTTTCCCTGGGGCGGACGGTAATATTTTTTCATTGGCTGCCCCGTTACCTGCTGATACATGGTTTCCAGATCCTGCAGCTCTTTGGAAAAGGACTGAGGAGTGGAAATTTTGGACATATCCGGATGGTGGTATGTATGATTTCCAACATTATGGCCTTCAGATACCATGCGCTTTACCAGATCAGGACTGGTTTCCAGATAATTTCCTACCAGGAAAAATGTGGCCGGAGCCTGGTGTTTTTTCAGTGCGTCTAGAATCGCCGGGGTATTGCCGTTTTCATAGCCTGCGTCAAAAGTCAGATAGATGACTTTTTCATCAGTTTGATTTATATAGTACGCATTAAACTGTTTCAGATATTCTGCCGGAGCGTTGGCAACCGGAGGCTTACCCTCCTGCTGGAAGCTTAGACCCCAGTTTCCGTCGGCGGAAGCACTTACCGTAATAAACGGATACTGTTCCCCGATTCTGGCGGCGCTGTCTCCCAAACAGAAGCAAAGGGCAGCCAGGAATACTAATTCCACAGTTCTTTTTATGTAAAAGGACAGAGTTTTCATAAAAAACTCCCAAAATTGTTTTGTAAAAGCATATGAGTTTCTACTTGCAAAAATGCTGGAATGTGATAAACTTAGAGCCTTGCAGCATGAAGAAATCATTAAAACATGAATGTCCCTGACTAAGCGAAGGGGATCATCCTGCATGACAAAGTAAGGGAGGAAATGAATTATGGCTGGAAAGGCAATGAAAGATATGACCAGCGGGTCGCCAATGAAGCTGATCCTTGGCTTTTTGGTACCTATGCTGTTCGGTCTTTTGTTTCAGCAGTTTTACAGTATGATGGATACTATCATCGTGGGAAAATATCTGGGGGTTCAGGCGCTGGCGTCTGTAGGCTCCACAGGCTCCATTAACTTTATGATAATCGGTTTCTGCATGGGGATCTGCAGCGGCTTTGCCATTCCCGTGGCTCAGAAATTCGGCGAGAAGAATGATACAGCCTTGCGCAGGTATGTGGCCAACGGTGCGTATCTGGCAGCTGGATTTGCGGCAGTCATGACTGTGACAGTGTGCCTTTTATGCAGAAATATTCTGGTGCTGATGAGGACGCCGGAGGATATTATAGGCGGGGCTTATGCCTATATTTTTGTGATTTTTTTAGGGATACCAGTAACCTATCTTTACAATATGCTGTCAGGCATTATCCGGTCAATGGGGGACAGCACCACGCCTCTTTATTTTCTGCTGATATCTTCCGTGCTGAATGTGGCCCTGGATTTATTTACCATTGTGGTTCTGAACATGGGGGTATCAGGGGCAGCGTGGGCTACGGTAATCTCCCAGGCAGTGTCAGGTGTTTTGTGTCTGCTGTACATGAAGAAGAAATTTACCATTCTGAAAATGGAGAAGGAAGAGATGAAGCCTGATCTGAATGCCATGAAAACTCTCTGCAATATGGGAATCCCCATGGGGCTTCAGTATTCCATTACAGCCATTGGAAGCGTGGTAATACAGACAGCAGTTAACACTCTTGGCTCTGTGGCAGTAGCATCTGTAACCGCAGGCAGCAAGATAAGCATGCTTTTCTGCTGCCCGTTTGATGCCATGGGAGCTACCATGGCAACCTACGGAGGACAGAATGTGGGAGCAAGAAGGCTTGACCGAGTCGGACAGGGGATGCGGGACTGTATCTTGCTGGGGGCAATTTATGCAGCAAGTGCATTTATGATCCTGTTCCTGTTTGGCGATACCATTGCCCTGCTGTTTGTGGATGCAAAAGAAACAGAAATTCTTACCAATGCCAGAAGATTCGTGCTGGCCAATTCCGCCCTGTATTTCCCACTGGCCCTTGTAAATATTGTGCGGTTCATGATTCAGGGGCTGGGATTTTCCAAGCTGGCCATTGTAGCAGGAGTATGTGAAATGGCGGCAAGATCTTTGGTAGGCTTCTGTCTGGTTCCTGTTTTCGGATATGCAGGAGCATGTGTGGCCAACCCGGCGGCATGGATTGCTGCTGATTTGTTTTTGATTCCGGCCTATTTCCACGTTATAAGACGCCTGCAGAAAATGATGCCGATGGCAGTAAGTCCAGAGGAGCAAAAACAGCCGGAGACTTTAAGAAACCGCAGAAGAAAGAGAGAAAAAAGCCTTCATGCGCTGGGGTGAGAAGCCTTACCACAGCCTGGACTATGAACTTAAGAAGCAGTTTGGCAAAAAGGTCTATAAGCTGGCTCTGGACGGGGGAATGACCTGCCCCAACCGGGACGGCACTCTGGGAACCGGCGGCTGTATTTTCTGCAGCCAGGGCGGTTCCGGGGATTTTGCGGCAGTGTCCGACGGCTGTGAAAATGTGTGGCAGCAGATTGAAAAAGCCAGACAGCAGGTGGCTGGCAAAATTGGAAGCCAGGGGCCGTTTATTGCCTATTTTCAGTCTTATACCAACACATATGCACCAACCGGATATTTGGAAAAGCTGTTTTTAAAAGCCATAGAGCATCCGCTGGTGGCTGGACTGTCTGTGGGCACAAGGCCGGACTGCCTGCCTGAGGATACGGTAAAGCTTTTGGAAAAGCTGAATCAGAGAAAGCCGGTGTGGGTGGAACTGGGGCTTCAGACGATTCATGAAAGAACGGCTTGTTTCATTGGCAGAGGATATGAACTGCCTGTATTTGAGGATGCATACAGAAGACTGAAGAAAGCAGGGATTACTGTGGTAGTCCATGTAATCCTGGGCCTTCCGGGAGAAAACAGGGAAATGATGCTTGAGACAGTGGACTATCTTGGGCGGATTCCGGCAGACGGAATAAAACTCCAGCTGCTTCATATACTGAAAGGTACTAGGCTGGCCTTGGTGTATGAGACAGAGCCTTTTAAGATCCTTTCCCTGGAGGAATATACAGATTTGGTAGTGGAAGCCATAGCCCGCCTTCCTCAGTCCGTGGTAATTCACCGCATCAGCGGTGACGGCCCTAAGGCGCTGCTTGTGGAACCGCTGTGGAGCGGCAATAAACGTCTGGTTCTCAATACCATTGGAAAAAAGTTTCGTGAAAATGGCTTGTATCAGGGGATTTTTCATGGAAAATACGTGCAAAACAGCGTATTTTAGCAGGTTAGGTTGACAAATCGTAAAAACTGGTCTATACTTCAAACATTGCAAATTGACAAAATTGAGAAAGACAGCAAGGATTAGGATAAAATATATTGAAAATCAAAACAAGTATTTCAGGAGGATTATGAAATGACTACAAAACCTAAGAAAGCAACAGAGGAGCCGTTGGCAGCAGAGGCGGCAGAGACCAAGGAAACAGCGGCTAAGAAGACGACAGCCAGAAAGACCGCAGCTAAGAAGACAGAAGCCGATAAGGCTGAGGCGCCTAAGAAGACTGCTGCGAAAAAGAGTGCAGCCAAGAAGGCAGAGGAGCCGGAGATGACAGTAACCATTCAGTTTGGCGGCAAGAATATTGCTGCAAAGGATGTGATGGAGGCTGCAAAGAAGGCTTATACGGAAGCGAATCCTGACGGGGTGATTGAGTCTATGGATGTTTATATCAAACCGGAGGAGAATGTTGCATATTATGCGGTTAATGGAAAAGGCTCCGAGGATTACAAGATTCAGCTGTAAAGGCTGTAAGAATGCTTTAGAAGCCCGGGGTGGAATATGAAGAGTGCTTTGAGAGGAATCTCAGGGCATTTTTTGTTTTGCAGGAGAAAAGCCTAAGTTCATTTCATGAAATTCAGATGTCTGGAGAAACCATGGACAGACAAGTGTCAACATGATAAACTGGTTCCAGAGAATTGAAATTATAAAAACCAATGAAAACAGGGAGGTTGACGTATATGGTTTATGACGGAGCGCTTTGGATCGGAGAGGATTGCGGGGAGAAGATTTGCATTCATCCAGGGATGGCTAATCGCCACGGCCTGATTGCCGGGGCCACGGGAACAGGAAAGACAATTACCCTTAAGGTTATGGCGGAGTCCTTTAGTGATATGGGAGTGCCGGTTTTTCTGGCGGACGTTAAGGGAGATCTGGCAGGAATGTGCCGCCCCGGAGAAGACAGCCCGGAGGTAAGAGAAAGGGCGGAGTTTTTGGGACTGAAAGAAACAGGATTTGAGTATCATAGCTATCCCGTATGCTTTTGGGACATTTTTGCAGAGAAGGGGCTTCCTCTGCGGACCACGATTTCCGAGATGGGGCCTGCTCTACTATCACGGCTTATGGGACTTACAGACACACAGGCTGATGTGATGACCATTGTGTTCAGGATTGCTGATGAAGAGGGCCTGCTGCTTCTGGATACCAAGGACCTGCGAGCCATGCTTCAGTATGTTTCAGAAAATAATAAAGAATTTGCTTCCATGTACGGCAGTCTTCCAAAACAGAGCATAAACAGTATCCTGAGGAATCTGGCAGCTTTGGAGGAACAGGGGGCTGACCAGTTCTTCGGAGAGCCGGCACTGGATATCCGGGACTGGTTTTGTCAGAATTTTCAGGGAAAGGGCATGATTAACATACTTCACAGCGAAAGCCTGGTTCATAATGCAAAGATGTATTCTACGTTTATGCTTTGGATGATGTCAGAGCTGTTTGAAGTTCTTCCGGAAGCTGGGGAGTGCGCAAAGCCAAAGATGATATTCTTTTTTGATGAGGCTCATTTGCTGTTTGATGATGCGCCAAAGGTGCTGATGCAGAAGCTGGAGCAGGTGGTGAAGCTGGTGCGTTCAAAGGGGGTGGGGATTTATTTTATTACCCAGAGCCCGAAAGATATTCCTGACGGAATTTTAAGCCAGCTGGGCAATAAGATCCAGCACAGTCTTCATGCCTATACGCCTGCAGAGCAGAAAGCTGTCAGGGCTGCAGCAGACTCTTTCAGGGTTAACCCGGAGTTTGATACCAGAAAGGCCATAGGGGAACTGGGAATTGGGGAAGCCTTAATATCCTTCCTTGACAAGGACGGAATTCCTTCAGTGGTAAGGCGTGCCAGGATTCTCCCGCCTCAAAGCCTTATGGGCCCCATTGGCCTGGCTGAGAGAAAAGCGGAGATTGAAAACCAGGCTCTTTACGCTAAATACGGAACTGCAGTTGACAGGGATTCTGCTTATGAATTTTTCCAGAGGAAGCTAAAACAGCAGGAGGCTGAGGAAAGGCAGCAAAAAGAGCTGGAAGCCAGAAAGAAAGAGGAGGAAAAGGCAGCCAGGGAAGCTGCGAAGGAGCAGCAGAGACAGGAAAAAGCACAGGCCAGGGAGGCCCAGCAGAAAGCCCGCAGAGAAGAGAGAGAGGCCCAGCAGAAAGAGCGGGAAAGGAAAAGGGCTGTTGCCAGTGTGGGAAAATCCGCCGCCGGAACCATTGGGCGGGAAGTAGGGAACGAGATCGGTAAAAATATTGGAGGCAGCTTTGGAAAAAGGCTGGGCGGCAATATAGGGGCAACCATGGGAAGGGGCATTTTTGGCACCTTGTTTGGAAGATAGGCTGCATAAGGCAGACAAGCCCGACCTTTAATCTTCTTGGCTTGAGGCTCCGTTGCCGATAAGGGTCAGCATATCGTGCATATTAATGGTCAGGTTCTTCATCTCCGTCCTTGTTTCAGGAATGTAATGTTCCAGAATGGGAAGAAGGATCAGGGCCGTGACGCCGGTGGTAAAACCGCCGTTGTACAAAATAAGGCCGCCGTGGAGTGCACTGGTGGAGGTACATAAGGAGGCGCACATAAATCCGGCGGCAATGCCGGCACGGATTCCATAACGTCCCACAATCGGACACAGCCCTGTGGCAAAGGCAGCGCTGGTAATGTAGCCCTGGGTGGAAAGGGACCAGGGAACTTCTGTACCTGTGGCGGTGCACACCAGGACAACTACCATGGACAAAAGCTGATAGCCGAAGAGAAGAGGCCATACGTTTTTTGGGTGCTGTCCCATGGCGGTGAACGTCAGGGCAGCAAAGACTACGCCGACAGTAGGGCCGGTGAAGCCGGAGCCTTCCGTAAAATGGATGATCAGATTTAAATACAAAAGAAACAGGCTTCCGTGGCAGGCAATGTTGATCAGACACAAAGGCATGCCGTATTTGTCGGCAAAGTCGCTGGAGTAGCCCGTATCTTTTATCAGATGGCCAAATCCGCAGAAGCTTCTGCCGTTAAGAAGCCAGCCTGCAGTCAAACATACAAGGAAGACCGATAAAAAGAACAGATTGGCAAATGTGCCGTAGGAATGGCCAAACCGGGCATAGATGGCGTTTTCATGTGCTATGCTGCCGTGACTGTGAAATCCCATGGTACGGTAGAGAAAATTAAAAAGGAAAAAGCCCAGCATTCCCACAGCAAGGCCGCCGTTAAACAAAGTGTATCCTTTATGCCAGGCATGAGCCCCCGGCAGGATGGCGGGAATGAGAAAGCCCAGCATAAGGCTGAATACTATGGTCAGTACCACGCCGGACAGGGTCAGATGCACTTCTCCCAGTACAAAATGGCTCTGGGTGTAGCGGAACATCAGCTCGCTGATAAAAGGGCCGAAGCTGGTGGCAAACATACAGATATGGAGATTCTTTTTATAGTCCAGCCTTCTGCAGCGCAGGTAAAAGAACGTGGCCAGAAACGGAGGCCACATATTGAAAAAGTTCAGGCCGTAAAAGCAGTGGGCCACTACCAGAAAATAGCCGGCCAGAGTATTGGCGCGGGAGGGACCTTTTAGAAAGGCCATGAAGAGAAAGCAGGCCAGGCCGCAGGCGGAAGCGTTTAACATTGTGCTGGCCAGGCCGCCTAAGGCGAAGTAGTCGGTGACAAGAGGGCAGGGGGAAATCATAATAAGATACCAGTTGCTGAAAACCTGCCCCCATTCTCCGGTATACACGGCTGCCGCCAGTGCGGCAGGGAGAAACGAAAGGGAAAAGCCCAGGGCGATTCCATTAATAATATTGCTGTTGCTGACAATGATTTTTTTCATAGTAGTGTTACCTGATCGATCCTTTGTGTGGTAGGTGAAAAGCTACGTGGAATAGTATAGCATCCCACAGGGCTGCGGGCAATTGGTTTTTGGAAATTAAACCTGCATACGCCCGGCTGCGGACGCACCACCACACATGAAAGTCTGGCGGGCACATTTGGCATCCCTGAATGCATGCCGCCTAATAGTCGGCGGAATTTTTATAGTAAATGGAGAACAGAAATAAATGGGGGACAGTATGATGGCTGATAATGAAATCTGCAAAGCCGCAGAAAGGCAGGATGGAAAAGCAGGGCTTCCGGAGGCGTTTCTTATAAAAATGAAAGCGCTTTTAGGGGACGAATACACCGCATTTTTGGAAAGCTATGGAGCAGAGCGGATGCAGGGAATGCGCCTGAACCCTTTAAAAGTAAGAGACGGGGAAGAAAGGCAGAAGATTATAGAACGGTTTGGGCTTAGAAAGATACCATGGACCCGGGACGGATATTTTTACAGCAAGGAATTTAAGCCAGGAAAGCATTGCTGGCATGACGCAGGGGTTTATTATATTCAGGAACCAAGTGCCATGGCAGCGGCAGAGCTTGCTGACGCAAAGCCTGGAGACAAGGTTTTGGATCTGTGTGCAGCACCGGGAGGAAAGACTACTCAGATAGCCGGGCAGCTTTTGGGCCAGGGGCTTTTAATAAGTAATGAAATCCATCCGGCAAGAGCCAGGATTTTGTCCCAAAACGTGGAACGGATGGGGATTACCAATGGGGTGGTGGCCAATGAGGATGCAAAAACCCTGGCAGAGCGGTTCCCCTGTTTTTTTGACAGGATTGTGGTGGATGCTCCCTGTTCCGGAGAAGGGATGTTCCGAAAAGATGAAAATGCAAGAACCCAGTGGAGCTTGGAAAATGTAGCCATGTGCGCAGAGAGGCAGGCAGAGATTCTGGACTATGCAGGGATTATGCTCCGGCCGGGAGGAAGGCTGGTGTATTCCACCTGTACCTTTTCTCCGGAAGAAAATGAGGGAAGCATCGCCGGATTTTTGACACGGAACCCGGAGTTTTCGGTGGAAAAGCCTGCGGTCTGGGATAACTTTGACAAAGGGAGGCCCCAGTGGGTAAGGTCCGGGCCCGAAGAGCTGGCGTACACCGTTCGCATATGGCCTCATCACACTGAGGGGGAAGGGCATTATCTGGCAGTTTTGAGAAAAAACGGGCAGGCAGCGGACAACAAGGTCAGGAAGGCAAAGAAGCCTCCTTATGTAAAAGACAAGGGCATAAAAGAAATCTGGAGGGAATTTTGCGCAGATACCCTGACAGAGAAAGGAATCCGGCTGTTTGGCGGGGAAGCAGAGGAACGGCTGGTTCTTTTTGGAGAGCAGCTGTATCTGATTCCCGATGGGATGCCGGACTACGCCAGGCTTCGAATTTTAAGGGCAGGGCTGCATCTGGGAACAGTGAAGAAGAAGCGGTTTGAACCGTCTCACAGCCTGTCTCTCTGTCTGAAAAAAGAGCAGGTGAAGAGATGGCAGGCATGGGAGGCAGAGGGGAACAAGATCAGGGCATATGTTCAGGGAGAAACTCTGGAGGCATCAGGCAGCGGCAGCGGCTGGGTGCTGATGGCGGCAGATGATTTTTCTATAGGATGGGCAAAGCAGGCCGGCGGCATTCTGAAAAATCATTACCCCAAAGGGCTGCGCCATGGCTGAAGGGAAGACTGTGAGCTTCCGTATGGCCAAAGATGGAACTTTGGCATAGGAACTTGTCCACTATAAAATGAACTGTACATTCTATATTGCCGGCTGGCCATGGCCTGGATGCTCAAAAATAAATGTCATATCCTTGGGAAGCGGTGCTTCAAAGGCAAGGTCCTGTCCTGTAAGAGGGTGGACAAATGCCAGGCTGTGGGAGTGAAGAGCCTGCCTGGATATAAGGGACAGATCCGGATTATAGAGAAAGTCTCCTATAAGCGGAAAACCTATGTGCTCCATGTGGACACGGATCTGGTGGGTTCTTCCTGTTTCCAGGGCAAGCTTTACAAGAGAGCAGTCATAAAAAGGATTGTAGCACACAAGACGGAAACGGGTGCAGGCGTAATCCCCGTTTTCAAAATCCACGCATCGCTTAATGGTGGAGCCCTCTTCCCGGGCAATGGGAGCTGTGATGATGCCTTCTGGCAAAACCGCCCCTTTGGCTATGGCCAGATATCTGCGGTGAATGGAGCGGTTTTTAACCATTTCCGATAAAAGCGCACCGCTTAAAGCATGGCGGGCCAGGATCAGGAGTCCGGAAGTATCCCTGTCCAGGCGGTTAATGGCCCGATATACAAAATTTTCTCCCCTCTGCTGGAAATACCAGGCCATGCCATTGGCAAGGGTGTGGTCAAAATGGCCCTGGGAAGGGTGAATGGGAAGACCTGCCGGCTTATTGACAACCAGCAGATCTTCGTCTTCATAGACAATATCCAGATCCATGGCGGTAGGGACAATATGGGGGGAACTCTCAGGTTCTTCCAGGGTAAGCGTCAGCACATCACCAGGCTGGAGAATATAATTTGCCGGCACAGGAACATTGTTTGCCATGATTCCTGCCGGTGTTTTTTTCAGCCGGATCAGCAGATGCCTGGAAAATCCTCTCCATTTTAAATACTGGGCCACAGATTGGCCGTTTTCGTTTAATCTAATGGGATAGTTCAATATTTTTTTCATATATTAATTTTATCATGAGGTCTGGACATTGACAAGTGGCATGGGAGTTGTATAAAATAGAGAGAGTTGCCAAATCTGAGTTTTTTAGGGGAACAAAAAGAATATGGATGACTGAATAGACTGCAGAGAATGCGCTAAGGGAGGGGAGAACATGGAACGACAGATTATATTCCACGTCCTGGGAATCCAGGAGACGAAAGACGAAAACATGATACGGGACGCATACAGAACCCTTTTAAAGAATACCAATCCAGAGGATGACCCAGAGGGCTTTAAAAGACTGCGGGAAGCTTATGAGGGCGCTCTGCAGTTTTCCAGGCAGCCACAGGAGCAGGGGGAAGAAGCAAAAGAGAAGACGGACATTGATTTGTGGGTGGAGCGGGCGGACAAGGTTTACTGCAATATCCTGCAGAGAAACAGCGCTGCCCAATGGCAGGAGATTTTGTCAGATCCAGTTTGCGACGATTTGGATACATCACTGGAGGCAAGAGAAGCTTTTCTGGTGTATCTTATGGATCATATATACCTTCCTCACGAAATCTGGGAACTGGTAGACAGGCAGTTCCAGATTGTGGAAGACAGGGAAAGCATTCTGCAGAAATTCCCCAAGGATTTTCTGGATTATGCTGTTTATTATATCCAGCATGATTCTTTTATTGATTACGGACTGTTCCGTATAACGAATGAGGAGCAGATGGATGCAGATGCCTATATCCGCAATTATCTTGATATTAAGCGTCAGATTGACCGGGGCGACAAGGAGGGGCTTCTGGAGAAGCTTGACCAATTGGAAGCTTTCGGAGTCTACCACCCTTATGCAGATGCAGAACGGCTGCGGCTCTGGTCACTGGACGGGGAATCCTGGCGGGAGGACAAGGCTTTAGAGGACGAGAAGAATTGGGACAGCCTTCCTGTTTTTGTTCAGCAGGCTCAGGACTTAACAGATCGGCTTTTAAGGGAATATGAAAACGATTCGTATATCCTTCTGTACTGCGGTGAGGCCCGCTGGGCCGCAGGCAGGAAAGAAGAGGCCTACCAGATATGGAAAACGATTCTTAAGGATAATCCCAGCCACTATACCGCAAAATACGGGGCGGCCAGATACTTGATCATGAAAGAAGAGTACGAGGAAGCCAAGGAACTGATGATGGATCTTCTTAATGCGGATGGAAGGGATGGGGCCGTTTTAGAGGACATGAGGAAGACCAATGAGGCTCTGATTGCCCGTTATAAGGAATCTATTGCAAAGCCCGATATTGAGGAAAGCGTAAGATGTAAGGATACGGTGGAACTGGGATGGTGCCTGTTCCAAAATGAATATATGGATGAAGCCATAGAATTAATAACGGATTTTGTGCCGGACGAAGAGCAGACATATTCCTATGAGAATTTAACCGGCCGTCTTTTATACCGGGCGGAAAAGTATGAGGAGGCTTTGCCCCATTTAGAGCGGTGGCTGGAGCTGATCCGGGCCACGAAAGACGACGGAAGCGACGAAAACAAGAAGCGTATTTCCCGGGAATACCGGGCCTGTCATATTTTAAGCGGCTGCTGCTTCGAATTAAAAAGGCAGGAGGAGGCGCTGAATTATGTGGATATGGCCATAGAGGCGGCAGAGGAGTTTTCTGATAAGCAGGCGTGCATGCAGTATAAGGCTTACCTTTTTTTTGAGGATAAACGATATAAGGACAGCATAGATGTATGTGATGCCATTCTGGCCCAGGATGAGGGGTATTTTCCGGCGGTTATCCAGCGGCAGGAAGCAGCCTATGAGATGAAGAACGGACAGCAGGTAGTGGATGACTACTACAGGGCCATCCGGATTTATGCAGGGTATTATAAGCCTTATTTGCTGGCTGCGGAGGCATTTTTCTACAGCAACCAGTTTTCGGATGCCTTAGGGGTTCTGGACAGGGCAAGGGAGAACCAGGTGGAATTCAGCGCCAATATGAGGCTTTATGAGGTGAAGGTGTTAAGGAACCTGGCAGAGAAAAGGGAAGACCGGGAGAAAGCCTTCGCCATTGCAGAGGAACTTTTGAAAGCCTTGGAGAATCCGGATGGTGAGATGGATATTGAGGACAAATCTGAGGTGGAGTATGAGATTGCCTTGCTGTACTGGGATGATAATGATATGGACAAGGCCCTGGAACATCTTCAGAAGGCCATTGATCAGAACCCAAACCGTATGCAGTACCGTATGATTCGGGGACACATTTATCTGGATAAGAAAGAGTATAAGATGGCTTTGGCCGAATATAAAGAGGCAGAGAGCGTTTACGGTTCCACGCCGGCTCTTCATTACAATTGCGGGCTGTGCCAGGAAGAACTTGGGATGAAGGCTCTTGCCATGGAGGAATTTGAGAAATCGCTTCAATGCCAGGAAGGCTACCGGGACGCCAATGAAAAGCTGGCAGACTATTATAAAGAAAAATATTCAGCTGCCTATGATCCTGCAGACTTTGAGAAGGCCATGGGTTACATAGACAATCAGCTTAAAGTAAGGGAAAACTGCTATTACCTGGTGGAAAAGGGCAGGCTTTTTATGAGTGCTTACCGACTGGAGGAAGCCATCTTGGAATTTGAGAAGGCCCTTGGCTACGAACCGGATGATTGGGCATCTCATAACAATATGGGATGCTGCTATAAATATCTGGGACAGTTTGAAAAGGCCATAGAATGCCTGGAAAAGGCGGTACAGTGCATGGGTGAGGGAAAAAGCGTTCTTCCTTACAGCAATATGGCAGACTGTTACGAAGCTCTTGGAGATTATGAAAAGGCTATCTGGTGTTATAAAAAGGATCTGGAGATGTTTCCGGATCGGAAGGCCTTCCGAAAGGAGATTGGGCTTCTGTATCAATATATGGGAGATTATGACAATGCGCTGAACTATTTTCAGCTGGAACCTGATCTGGATGATTACTACGAAAACGTTGCTATGGTATTGTATCTTCAGGGAAAGAAGCGGGAGGCCATAAAGACTTATGTCAAGGGAATCAACAAGGCATCCAAAGACAATAAGACCAGCCGGATGTGTGATCTGGCATATTTTTACAAGGACATATTAGGTGATTTCAGGAAGGCGGAAGGGTATTATAAGAGGGCGTTGGCAGCTGCCTTAACAGAGGATGACCGCAGGGAGACGGAATGGAAGCTGGCTTACTTGTATTTCCGTATGGGAAAGAAACAGGATGCAAGGCTCCATGCGGCCAAATCCTTGGAACATTTTAAAAATTCCGACAGCGGCACAGAAGAAAACTACCTGAAGTATTATTCTTTTGGCCCTGCCCGGCTGATGCGGTTTGGATGGCTGTATATCTGTCTTGGGGAGACGGAAAAAGGACTTAAGATGCTTAAGGATATGACTCGGTGGAAACGGTGCCGTCAGTGTCGGTATAAAGCTTGCTATGAAGGATATCAGCATCTTGGCATGTATTATGAGGCAGCAGGGGATCGGGAGAAAGCCTGTGAATATTATAAAAAGGCGCTGGAATTTAATAACCATGAGATTACAATAACGATTGCTTTAAAGAGGGTACAGAAAATATGATAATAGGAATTGATTTGGGAACGACCAACAGCCTGTCAGCTTATTTTACTGAGGAAGGGCCGAAAATCATTCCCAACAGACTTGGAAAGAACCTGACACCTTCCATTGTCAGCATTGACCAGGAGCAGCAGGTGTATGTTGGGGAGCTGGCGGCGGAGCGGATGCTTCTGTATCCGGACAGTGCTGCCAGCGTGTTTAAGAGAGATATGGGAAGCAAAAAGCAGTTTAAGCTTCTTAACAAAACGTTTCTGGCAGAGGAATTGTCTTCCCTGGTGCTTCGGGCCTTAAAGGAGGATGCGGAGGCTTATCTGGGGGAAGAAGTAACAGAGGCGGTTATCAGCGTACCTGCCTATTTTGACGATGCCAGAAGAAGGGCTACCAAAAGGGCAGGGGAGCTGGCAGGGCTTAAGGTAGAGCGGATTATTAGCGAGCCTACGGCTGCAGCTATTGCCTATGGCTTGTATCAAAGCCAGGCCCAGGCCAGATTTTTGGTGTTTGACTTAGGCGGCGGAACCTTTGACGTGTCTATTTTGGAATTGTATGACACGATTTTGGAAGTACGGGCTGTGGCAGGGGACAATTTCCTGGGAGGCGAGGACTTTACGGCGGTGCTGGAAACCATGTTTTTTGAGAAATATTACAAACTGGACCGATTGTCTCTTGACGAGAAGACTCTGCGTCATATTCACAAGCAGGCAGAACTGTGCAAGCTTGGCTTTTCCGATAAACGGGTATCTAAAATGAACTGCAAAGTGGGGGAGGAGATTTATGAGCTGGAAGTGGAGCTTTCCAAGTATGAGGAGGCATGCAGCGATCTTCTGGAGCGGATACGCAGACCAGTGAAAAGAAGCCTGTCAGACGCCCATATCCGTCTCTCAGATATTGACAAAGTGGTGCTGGTAGGCGGGGCCACCAAGAGTCCGGTTATCCGGCGCTTTGTAAGCAGGCTTTTTAAAATGCTTCCTGATACCAACATTAATCCCGATGAGGCAGTGGCCCTGGGGGCTGCCGTCCAGGGGGCTATGAAAGAGAGAAAGGATGCTATCAAAGAGGTGATCCTGACAGATGTGTGCCCCTTTACCCTTGGGACTGAGGTGGTGCGGGAGTGGGAGAACCATGAGTTTGAAAATGGAGTGTTCTGCCCTATTATTGACAGAAATACAGTGATTCCAGCCAGCCGGACGGAGCGTCTTTATACGGTGCGGGATAATCAGGACAAGATCCGCATTAATGTTCTGCAGGGGGAAAGCCGGTTTGCGGCCAATAATCTGTCACTTGGGGAGCTTCTCATTGACATTCCGCCTGCCAAGGCAGGGGAAGAGTCTGTGGATGTAACCTATACTTATGATATAAACTCTATTTTAGAGGTTGAGGTAAAGGTTATCTCCACGGAACAAGTAATGAAGAAGGTGTTTCTGGGACGGGACGTGGACATGACGGAGGAAGAGATTGAGGAGCGGTTAAAGACCTTGTCATACCTTAAGATTCATCCCAGGGACAGGGAGGAGAACAAATATCTGCTTCTGCGGGGAGAACGAGTCTATGAGGAAAGCCTTGGAGATGATCGGCTGTTTGTGGAACGGGCTATCCGGAAATTTGAACAGGCCTTGAACACCTATGATCAAGGGATTATCGAGGAGGCAAAAGAGGAATTTAAGAAATTTCTGGAGATGATGGAGGAGTAATCCATGCTGAATGAAAAACTTTATGAGGAACTGGAGCATGAATTTACTAGGTGCCGCATAGATGAGGAAGTGGAGGATGTGCTTCTGGAGCTGGCGGAGGCTTTGACTGACATGGGAATCATAGGCAGGGAGATATCCGTTAAGGAACAGGTGGGGAACGCTAGGCTTGTGGCCTGGGGCGTCTGCGAAGAAGGAGAGGACGGGGAAGAGCCGGGAGTGTTTATCAGGACTCTGGCCATTAACGGAAAGGAATTCGGGATCGAAGACTATCTGCTGTAGGGAGGCAGGGAAGCTGTTTTAGGTTTTCCGGATTGCCTGACGAAATTAAAAAAGAGGGGTGCCGCAAAATCGTCAAATTAGATGATTTTACGGCACCCCTCTTTTTACAATTGGAAAAAATGTGTGCAGGTTTACTCCTTTATTTTATCAATATCTGTCAAATTGACGCCTGCTTTCCCCTTTTCCTTGCCTGTAAAATGGCCTACAATGGAATCCGGTTTCAGGAAGCTGGCCCGCTTAATGCTGTCCATGCCGTATTTCCTGCGGATAGAGTCAATGGCTTTTTCCATCTGCTCCAGTTTATCGTTTCTCTTTGAGTCAAATAGATTCAGCTGCACGAATGCTTCGTCCGAGATTTTTGTGGCCCGCACTCCTATCAGGCGCACCGGTGTAAGATCCCAGAAATCCCGGAGAAGCCGGCAGGCATTTTCGTAAAGCACCGTGGAGGAATCTGTAGGCGTCTTCAGCATGGCCTGGTGGGAAAAGCTTCTGAACCTCCAGTCTTTCAATTCCACGCAGACACAGCCGGCCATGGCATGATTTCTGCGAAGCCTGGTTCCAACGGTTTCGCACAGGGACAGAAGCACTTGGAAAGCAGTGCTGTAATCATCTACGTCCCGGGACAGGGTTGTGCTGTTGCCGTACCCTTTGTTTGCGGGTTCCTTTTTTTCTACAGGGTCATCATCCATGCCATTGGCATAGCGGTATATCTGGACGGCATATTTCTCTCCCAAATGGAATTTTAAAGACTGCAGGTCGAAATGGGCTAAATCGAAAATAGTATGGATTCCCAGGGAAAGCAACTTTTTTTCTGCAGACCTGCCCACAAGGAACAGATCGGAAACGGGAAGAGGCCACATTTTGGAGGGAATTTCATGGTTCCACAAAGTGTGGCATAAGTCTGGCTTCTGAAAGTCCGAGGCCATTTTGGCCAGAAGCTTGTTGGAGGCAATGCCCACGTTTACCGTAAATCCAAGCTCTTTTTTCACTCGTTCCCGAATCCGGCCGGCAACAGCTTCAGGCTCTCCAAACAGATGAATCGTAGCAGTCATATCCAGGAATGCCTCGTCAATACTGAATTTTTCCATATCCGGCGTGTATTCTTCAAGCAGGCGGACAAGGCTTTCGGAATACTCTCTGTAGACATCAAAACGAGATGGAACGCAGGTAAGGGAAGGGCATTTTTTCAGGGCCTGGGTTATGGGCTCCCCGGTGACAATGCCGAAAGCCTTGGCTGGGGCGGACTTGGCAAGAACCACCCCATGTCTTGTCTTCTGATCGCCGCCTACAATAGAAGGGATAGTGCGCAGATCCAGGGCAGAGGGATCTTTCTTTAAACGATATACAGACTCCCAGCTTAAAAATGCGGAGTTTACGTCAATGTGGAAAATAATTCTCGGTGAAGAAGATGGAAACGGCGTCATATGATTCCTCCGTGTGGCTTTATTCTGGCCAGGAATGTTTTATATCCGCCTTTTGCAGCGTTTCGGGCGCCTTTTTGGCAGATAGTTAAAGTATAGCAGAATATATGTTCGAATGCAATGGGGAATAAATGTAAGGCAGCCGAATAGGATAGATAATAATGTTCGGAGACATCTGCCTATGAACGCAAAAACATATCCATATAAATATGCAGCAGCAGTACTGTGTGCAGTAACCCTGTCTTTTCACGCATTCCTTTCTCCTGCCATGGCTCAGGAAGAGGAGAAATCTCCTGAATTAAAGCTTAATTCCCAGTCTGCGGTGCTAATGGACGCTGCCACAGGCCGGGTGCTTTACGGCAAGGAGGAGGAACTGATCCGCCCTATGGCAAGTACCACAAAGATTATGACTTGTATTCTGGCACTGGAAAACGGCTGTGCCGAGGATGAGGTAACTGTGTCTTCCTATGCTGCAAGCCAGCCAAAGGTCCACCTGGGGGCTCCGGCAGGCCGCAGATTCCGTCTGGGGGATATACTTCATTCCCTTATGCTGGAATCCCACAATGACAGTGCTGTTATGGTAGCAGAGCATATAGCCGGAAGCACAGAGGAATTTGCGGCCATGATGAACAAAAAGGCCAGGGAAATCGGATGCGAAAATACCTGGTTCATTACTCCCAACGGCCTGGATGCCCAGCAGGCAGCAGAAGACGGAACTATAAGGATTCATGGCACCACAGCCAGGGATCTGGCAGCTATTATGAGTTACTGCACCTGGAAGTCTCCTAAAAGCCAGGAATTTCTGGCCATAACCCAGGCTCAGAACCATTATTTTACAGATCTGGACGGAAAAGGCAGCTATTCCTGCATAAACCATAATGCGCTGCTTACCATGATGGACGGAGTACTGTCAGGGAAAACCGGTTTTACGGGAGGAGCAGGCTACTGCTATGTGGGAGCCGCAGAGGATAAGGGAAGAAAGTATGTCATAGCCCTTTTAGGATGTGGGTGGCCGCCGCACAAGACATACAAGTGGAACGATGCAAAAAGGCTGCTTCAGTACGGGCTGGAACAGTACACAAACGAGCCCCTGCCAAAAGCACCTGCGCTAAAGCCTATATCCGTTGCAGACGGAGTGCCTTCTGATGGCCGCATCGGCCATGAGGCAGCCGTAAGACTTAAGGCGCAGTCCAGAAATGAAGAGAAGGCTTTGCAGGTGCTTGTGAAACAGGGCGAGAAGGTGAAAGTAAGCCTGTCAGTACCAGAAACGCTCTGTGCGCCTGTAGAAGCAGGGCAGCAGGTGGGAAAGCTTTTATACAGCCTGGACGGGGGCGTGATTTATTCCGAGCCGGTATATGCAGCAGAAACAGTGGAAAAAATGGATCTGTGGTGGTGTGTAAAACAGACAGGGGCATTATTTTTACAATAATCCCCAAGTTCTACTTGAAAATTCCCATTTTTCGGTATAAAATATAATCGGCAGAAATTTGGATTTACTGGCCTGGATTTGTTAAATTTCAGACAATTCAGCCGAACTATTTTATAATGGAGGACAGCAAAATGAGTAATTCAGCACAAACATCAGCAAGCAGCCGAATTCATGCGCTGCTTGATGAGAACAGTTTTGTTGAAGTCGGTGCCTATGTGACAGCAAGAAGCACAGACTTTAACATGACAAGCAAGGAAACACCTGCTGATGGTGTCGTAACCGGATATGGAACCATTGACGGCTGCCTTGTGTATGTGTACAGCCAGGATGCGGCCGTTATGGGAGGCTCCATGGGCGAGATGCACGCAAAGAAGATCTCCAGTGTTTATGGCATGGCCATGAAGATGGGGGCTCCGGTTATCGGGCTGGTGGACTGCGCCGGTCTGCGGCTTCAGGAGGCTACGGATGCGCTCCACGGATTTGGAGAGCTGTTTTATAATCAGACCATGGCCTCTGGCGTAATTCCGCAGATTTCAGCTATATTCGGCACTTGCGGCGGCGGCATGGCAGTATCTTCTGCCATTGCGGATTTTACTTTCATGGAAAGAAAGAAAGCGAAATTATTTGTAAACTCGCCCAATGCCATTGATGACAACTATGCAGACAAATGCGACACGGCATCAGCTGCTTATCAGAGCGAGGCGGCAGGCACCGTGGACTTTACAGGGGACGAGGCGGAGGTTATTGCCCGTATCCGCTCTCTGATCTCGATTCTTCCGTCTAACAACGAGGAGGATATGTCTTATGAACCCTGCAGTGATGATTTAAACAGAGTGTGCGAAGGGCTGGAAAATTGTGCAGAGGACACAGGCCTGGCTCTGTCCGCCATATCTGACAACCATTTCTTTATGGAGATGAAAAAGGATTATGCGCCGTCCATGCTTACCGGATTTATCCGTTTAAACGGCAATACCGTAGGCTGCGTGGCAAACCGCAGCGCCGTATATGGAGAGGACGGGGAAAAGGCGGCGGAGTTTGCTCCAGTGCTTAATGCAAAGGGATGCAGGAAAGCAGCAGAATTTGTAAACTTCTGTGATGCATTTAACATCCCCCTGCTGACCCTGGTAAATGTAACCGGCTATAAAGCTGACAAATGCAATGAGAAGACCCTGGCCCAGTCAGCGGCCAAGCTGACCTATGCATTTGCCAATGCCAGCGTTCCCAAGGTAACGGTTATTGTGGGTCAGGCTTACGGCACTGCCTACCTGACCATGGCAAGCAAATCCATTGGGGCGGACATGGTCTATGCGTGGCCGGATGCAGCCATCGGCATGATGGACGCAGCAGCGGCAGCCAAGATTATGTATGCTGACGAGATAAGGGAGTCTGACAATGCTGCCCGGCTTATTAGTGAGAAGGCTGCAGAGTACCGTCAGATTCAGTCCAGTGCCCTGGCAGCGGCAAAAAGAGGGTATGTTGACGACATTATTCAGGCCCGTGATACCAGAAAGCGTGTGATTGCGGCGCTGGAAATGTTGTTCACAAAAAGAGAGGATCGTCCATCCAAAAAGCATGGCACGGTTTAATAATGAGGTGACAGGCATATGAAACAGTTTAAAAAACAGGTATTATTGGTGCTTGCTATGGCAGCCTGCCTTTTTGCTCTGACAGCCTGCACGGCCGAGCCGGAGAAGACCAATATTGATCGATCCGATGCAGAGAGCCTTCAGTCTGGCGCCCAGAGCATTATGGAAACATTTCTGGCTGTGCCCGATGCCAATCTGGCTGAGTATATTGAAAAGTACCGGGAAAACGACATGGAGGCTCAGGCATCAGGATTGGAGAGCTATTTAAGCGTAAAAGATGATTTGGGAGCCTATGTCTCTACAGGAGAGGGAACCACCATAAAAGGAGAGGAAGGTTATACGATTACCCTTAATACGGTTTTCGAGAAGAGAACATGTGAGTTTGTCCTTACACTGGATAAGCGGATGGAAACCGTTACTTCCATGTCCTTTAACCCGGCCTATACCATGGGAGAGAACATGACCAAGGCGGCTCTTAACACGCTTATGGGCATGGGAACCGTGTTTGCAGTGCTGATTTTCATCAGCTGGCTTATAAGCTGCTTTAAATATATCCGCAGATTTGAGGACAAGATGAAGAAGGCCCCGGCCCCTGTTCCTGTAAAGACAAAACCGGCAGCTCTGGCTCCGGTTCCTGCGGTACAGGAGAATCTTGCGGAAGATCTGGAACTGGTGGCAGTTATTACGGCAGCTATCGCAGCTTTTGAAGACGCCCCTGCAGACGGCCTTGTGGTACGTTCCATCAGGCGCGCCGCAGGAGGAAGCTGGAAAAAAGCAGGCAACTAAGAGCATAATCAATCAGGAGGATTAATATCATGAAAAATTATACAATCACAGTAAATGGCAATGTTTATGAAGTAACCGTTGAAGAGGGCGCTTCTGCAGGAGCAGCTTCTGCACCGAAGGCGGCTCCCGCTCCAAAGGCAGCTCCCGCAGCTGCGCCAAAGGCAGCAGCTCCTGCTGGGGCACAGGGTTCGGTGGCGGTTACGGCTCCTATGCCGGGCAAGATTCTGGGAATCAAGGCTCAGGCAGGCCAGGCAGTGGCCAAGGGCGAGGCGATTATTGTTCTGGAAGCCATGAAGATGGAGAATGAGATTGTGGCTCCTTCCGACGGAACCATTGCCACGATTGACGTGGCAGCCGGCGATTCTGTAGAGGCAGGCCAGACTTTGGCTACTTTAAACTAGGACTCTGCAGAATATAAGCGCAGATTCCGGATGGAGGGATTGACATGGAATATATTACAAGTACATTAGGGAATCTTCTTCAGCAGACAGCATTTCTGAACCTGACAGGGGGAAATCTGATTATGATCGGCGTGGCCTGCGTCTTTTTGTACCTGGCCATTAAAAAAGGCTTCGAGCCCCTTTTGTTGGTTCCCATTGCCTTCGGTATGCTGCTTGTTAATATCTACCCGGATATTATGGAAGACGGAGGGCTTCTTCACTACTTCTTTTTGCTGGACGAGTGGAGTATTCTTCCTTCCCTGATTTTTATGGGCGTTGGGGCTATGACTGACTTTGGCCCCCTGATTGCCAATCCGAAAAGCTTTCTTTTAGGTGCGGCGGCCCAGTTTGGTATCTATACTGCTTACTTTATGGCGATTTTTATGGGCTTTAATGATAAAGCGGCTGCGGCCATTTCCATCATCGGCGGAGCAGACGGGCCTACTTCTATTTTCCTGGCTGGAAAGCTGGGACAGACTGGCCTTATGGGTCCTATTGCGGTGGCGGCTTATTCATATATGGCCCTGGTGCCCATTATCCAGCCGCCTATTATGAAGTTCTTTACCACAGAGCAGGAACGACGGATCAAAATGGAGCAGCTTCGCCCGGTTTCCAAGCTGGAGAAGATCCTTTTTCCCATTATCGTTACCATTGTGGTGTGTCTGATTCTGCCATCTACGGCTCCTCTTGTAGGCATGCTGATGCTGGGCAACCTGTTTAAGGAGTCCGGTGTTGTGGGCCAGCTGGCAGAGACGGCTTCCAATGCCATGATGTACATCGTGGTTATCCTTCTTGGCACTTCTGTAGGCGCTACTACCAGTGCAGAAGCATTTCTGAACTGGGATACGATTAAGATCGTTGCCCTGGGTCTTATTGCTTTTTCTGTAGGTACTGCGGCAGGCGTCCTGTTCGGCAAGTTGATGTGCAAGGTTACAGGCGGCAAGGTGAATCCCCTTATTGGTTCAGCCGGGGTGTCGGCAGTGCCTATGGCAGCCCGCGTATCCCAGAAAGTGGGGGCGGAAGCCGATCCGACCAATTTCCTGCTGATGCATGCCATGGGGCCTAACGTAGCAGGCGTTATCGGCACTGCTGTGGCAGCCGGTACTTTCATGGCCATCTTTGGCGTAAAATAATTGAATTTATATTGAAAATATTTTGGAGGTAATATAATGGCAGTGACAGAAAAGAAACCGGTCAAGATTGTAGAAACAGTCCTCCGTGACGCTCATCAATCTTTAATCGCCACCAGAATGAGCACAGAGAAGATGCTGCCCATCATTGACAAGATGGACGAGATAGGTTACTATGCCGTAGAGTGCTGGGGCGGGGCCACCTTTGACGCATCCCTCCGCTTCCTGAAAGAAGATCCGTGGGTAAGGCTGAGAAAGCTGAGAGACGGCTTTAAAAATACCAAGCTTCAGATGCTGTTCAGAGGACAGAACATTCTGGGATATAACCACTATGCAGATGATGTGGTGGAATACTTTGTACAGAAATCCGTATCAAACGGTATTGATATCATTCGTATTTTTGACTGTTTAAATGATCTTCGAAATCTGGAGACAGCGGTAAAAGCAGCCAACAAGGAGAAGGCTCATGCCCAGATTGCATTATGCTATACCCTGGGTGATGCGTACACCATGGATTACTGGAGAGATATAGCCAGGAGAATCGAGGATATGGGTGCAGATTCTATCTGCATTAAGGATATGGCAGGCCTTCTGACCCCCTATGCGGCAGAGGAACTGGTGACAGCCTTAAAGAGTTCTACAAAGCTTCCTATTGATCTGCATACCCACTATACTTCCGGCGTAGCTTCCATGACTTACTTAAAGGCAGTGGAGGCAGGCTGTGACATTATTGATACCGCCATGTCTCCTTTGGCTCTCGGTACCAGCCAGCCAGCTACAGAGGTTATGGTAGAAGCCTTCCGGGGTACAGGCTATGACACAGGCCTTGATCAGGTGAAGCTGGCAGAGATTGCAGATTACTTTGCGCCTATTCGTGAGGAGGCTTTAAAAAGCGGCCTGTTAAATCCAAAGGTACTGGGTGTTAATATTAAGACGCTTCAATACCAGGTACCTGGCGGAATGCTTTCAAACCTGGTTTCTCAGTTAAAAGAAGCCGGTCAGGAAGACAAGTACCGGGAAGTTCTGGAGGAGATCCCCAGAGTAAGAAAAGACTTTGGCGAGCCGCCTTTAGTAACCCCGTCCTCCCAGATTGTAGGAACCCAGGCAGTTATGAATGTTATCGGTGGCCAGCGCTATAAGATGGTTCCAAAAGAATCTAAAAAAATCATGCTGGGTGAGTTTGGCCAGACTGTAAAGCCATTTAACCCGGAAGTGCAGAAGAAAATCATCGGCGACGAGACTCCCATTACCTGCCGTCCGGCTGATCTGATTCCGCCTCAGCTTCCCCAGTTTGAAAAAGAATGCGCCCAGTGGAAACAGCAGGAAGAGGATGTGCTGTCCTATGCGCTTTTCCCCAAGGTTGCAGAAGAATTCTTTAAATACAGGGAGGCACAGCAGACAAAGATCGACGCTGCAGTGGCAGATACAACCAATAAAGCGTATCCAGTATAAAAAAGATATCCAGGCAATATTGTGATTTTGCCTGAAAGAAGCCATATTCTGACAGGGGGATTTATGCCTGAGAGAAGAACCCCGCTTTTTGGGTTCTTCGAAATGTCTGGCAAATCTGAACCTTGACAGAATATGGCTTTTCTTGGGCCTAAGGCAACTTTAATCAGCTATAAGGCAATTTTGCATTAATAAAGCAACCTTTATGATATTACTGATTTAATTAAATTTTACTTACAATTCTGATTCAAACCCATGAACTTTGTGTGTTTTGGTTGACATATGACCCGAATTATCCTTATAATGGCAGTAATGTCTGCGCAAGGAAAAGGTTATTAGGAGAAAAACCAATGAAAAAACGAATACTCAAACAGGGACTGGCAGCAGTGCTGGTCTTGTTTATGACTATAAATTACGCAGGAAATTACCTGGGCCGATCCCCGGTAGTCAGCCTGGCCGACACAGCTACCGTAACCGCTACCAGCCTTAATGTGAGAAGCGGGCCAGGAACCACCAATCAGTCTGTGGGAAAGCTGACTTATGGTTCGTCTGTCAATGTGGTGAGCCAGACCACAGGCAGCGACGAGAAGGTGTGGTATCAGATTCAGTTTACTAACAGAGGGGCCCAGACTACAGGTTACGTGCGTTCCGATTATATTAAGTTTCCAACAGCATACCAGTCAGATGGAAACTTTGAACAGTATCTGTCCAGCCAGGGGTTTCCGGAAAGCTATAAACCAGGTCTGCGGCAGATCCACGCAGAATACCCCAATTGGGTATTTACGGCCCAGCATACTAATTTGGATTGGAATGATGTCATTAATAATGAAAGTGTGGTCGGGAGGAACTTGGTGCCGGGAAGCAGCCCTACCTCCTGGAAATCCATGGAGGCAGGAGCTTATAACTGGGAGACCAATACATGGCCTTCCTTTGACAGCGGTTCCTGGGTGGCAGCTTCCAGAGAAATTATCAGTTATTACATGGACCCAAGAAATTTTCTAAATGAAAAGTATGTTTTTCAGTTTCTCCGACATAAATATAACAGTAATATCCATACCATAGACGGAATAAAAAGCATGGTGCAGGGAACATTTCTGGATAACAGCGCCAGTGTCAGCGGCACTGGAACTTCCTCTGGGACAAACGGCCCGGGAACTGCTTCCTCCGGGACAAGCGGCCCAGGAACTGCTTCCTCCGGGACAAGCGGCCCGGGAACCGCTTCCTCTGGAACAAACGGTCCCGGCACACCTTCTGGGGACAGCCCGTCGTCGGGAACTGCAGGCGGTGCAAACTCTGGAGGGACTGCAGGCGCAGGCCCCGGCACATCCTTAGGAGGCAGCCAGGACAGGGTACAGCCTGGGGTCAGTCCGTCTTCAGGAGGCGGCGTATCTGGATCGTCTGCTGCACCAGGCAGTGGAGGAACCTCTGATTCAGGAAATAAGACTCAGGGCAGTGCAGGACCAGACACATCTAACAATTCCGGAGGAAGTACTTCAAGGGTACAGCCAGGCGTCAGCCCCTCTTCAAACGGCAGCGGGGCTTCGGCATCAGGAGGGAATTCCAATGTTAGCCTTCAGTCTCCCAGCGCTTCTCTTAACAAGCGGGATACGATACGGGTAGGGACAGCCATAGGTCCGGGGATGAGCGCAGGTCCGGGAGGAGGTTCCTCCCCGTCAGGAGGTACATATTCGGCTCCAGCGGCATCTTATGCAGAGATTATTATGAATGCCGCAGCTCGATCCGGAGTTAACCCTTATGTTCTGACAGCGATGATTCTGCAGGAACAGGGCACTCAGGGAAGCAGAGGGGTTTCAGGAAAAGTTGCCGGATATGAAGGCTATTACAATTTCTTTAATATAGAAGCATATAAGTCCGGCACCATGGAGGCCGTTGAGAGGGGGCTGTGGTTTGCATCCCAGTCAGGAAGCTATGAGCGGCCCTGGAACAGCGTAGATAAGGCGATCCAAGGCGGAGCCATGTACTATGGCGCAAACTATGTGGATGCAGGACAAGATACGTTCTATTTAAAAAAATTTAATGTTCAGGGAAGTAATCTGTACAAACACCAGTACATGACCAATGTACAGGCTGCAGCTTCTGAGGGTGCAAAACTGGAACAGGCCTACAGCAGCCAGTTAAAACAGCTGGCTTTGGAATTTAAAATTCCGGTTTATAAAAACATGCCTAATGATCTGTGCCAGCAGCCTACTTCAGACAGCAGTCCCAACAATAAACTTTCCAGCTTAAGCGTAGATGGATATTCACTGACGCCTACCTTCAGCAGGGATGTTACATCTTACAACATGATTGTAAGTCCAACGGTCGGATCGGTTACTGTGCGAGCAGCGGCAGCAGATTCCAATGCAGTAGTTACAGGAACCGGCAGCATACAGCTGCAAAGCGGCAATACGGATATAACGATTCAGGTAAAAGCGCAGAACGGAACAGTTTCCTATTATGTGATTCATGTGGTGCGTCAAAACAGCACCTCAAACGGAGGAACCGCAGCAGAAGGCGCTGGGCCGGGAGCAGGAAGCTCCAGTCCGGGGGGACAGGCTCCTGATTTGGGAGTTTCCATTCAGATTATAACCAGCGGTCCTGAACAGAGCACCAATGGATCGGGAACCGGCGGATCAGGGCCTGGCGGAAGCAATGTAACAATAATCCGATAAAAAGAAGACAGGAGACAATATGGGCAGAGTAAAGAAAATCCTTGGAGGGGCTGCAGTGGCTTCTCTGATGAGTTTAGCCATATTCTTTCAGGTTTTGGCCGCCGGGGAAGCCCCGGCGCAAGGGGCAGGGGAGGATAAGATTTTGCTGACTGATCCGGTAGCCCTAAGAGATTATGAGATGGAAATACTGGTGATTTCCCCTGAGGAAGGGACAAAGGTGCCGGAAGGATTTGTGCCATGCTCCCTTGTCATTGACGGCCAGGATGTTCCGGGATGGGTATGGAATGATGACCAGCTCCCTGAATATTGTATTTTCTATGGTATGAATGAGAACGGGGAAAGCAGCTACTACCGTTATGACCTGACAGAGAATACGCTTCAGAGATATTTCCATGATCCTGCCGGCGCCAATGAATATAGGGAAAAATACATTGCCACGGCCATGGAATATAATGCTTTGCTCCATGACTACGAGATCCGTTTCTGGATCATTATAGTTCTTACTGCAGTCATTGTCATCTTGCTTATTCATGAGGTGCGCCAGAACAGCACCCGAAACAGAGACACTGCGGCAAACGGCACGGAACCGGAAGCCGGAAGTCCTGACTTGGGGGAACAAGCTTTTGATGCCGGGGCTTCTAACCAACTCATAACCGACAGGCCTGAACAGAGCGCCGATGGTTCAGAAGCCTGCAGTCCGCAAGATGGGGAAGCAACGTGATGATAATCTGATAAGGAGAAGACAGGAGATAATATGAGTAGAGTAAAGAAAATCTTGGGAGGGGCCGCAATGGTTTCTCTGATAAGTTTGGCCATATCCTTTCAGGCTTTGGCGGCCAGGATTGCATTTTCCGATCCCTCTGCGGAGGCGGGAAGCGAGGTAACGGTAAATATGAAGATCAGCGCTGCAGGCGATGAGACGATTAACAGCTCAAATGTGATGTTGTCTTATGACGCATCTGCACTGCAGTTTATAGAGGGAACAGGAGCTACAGGCGACGCAGGCTCCATCCGTGTGGCCGGAGAAGCCCAGGGAGGCAATTATTCGGAACTGTCTTTTACGCTGAAGTTTAAGGCATTAAAGCCAGGAGCCACCACGATTTCCGTCAGCACTCAAGAAGTGTATGACAGAAACGGACAGCTGGTTAATGTTGCCCAGGAAGGCAGTTCTGCAGTTACCATAACAGGGGAGGCAGCGGCTGCTAACGGCGCCCTTTTGTCAGATCTGCAGATCTCTCCGGGGACGCTGTCGCCGGCATTCTCTCCGGAGACGGAAAACTATACGGCTGTGGTAGGCGGTGACGTGGATACGCTTACAGTCAGCGCTCCGGCGGCGGATGCAAGTTCCAGCGTATCGGTATCGGGAAATGAGGGCCTGCAGCTGGGAGACAATGAGGTTGTGTGTACTGTAACTGCTGCTGACGGGCAGACCAGGACTTACCGGATCAAGGTTACAAAGGTGGAAGGAGATCCGGGAGACTCGGTTCCGCTGGCGGATCAGGTTTCCTTAAAAACTTATGAGAGAGATATAACGGTGGTTTCTGCCCAGGAAGGGATGGAAGTGCCGGAAGGGTTTGTGCAGTGTTCCATTACCATTGACGGCCAGGCGGTTCAGGGATGGATATGGGGAGAGGACGAAAACCCTGAATATTGTATTTTTTATGCTATTAATGAAAGCGGAGAAAGCGGCTACTACCGTTACGACCTGACAGAAAAGACCCTTCAGAGATATTTCCATGATCCTGCCGGCGGCGGAGAATTTGAGGAGAAGTACAACGCCACGGCCACGGAATATAATTCTCTGCTTCATGATTATGAGATCCGTTTTTGGATCATTATAGGTCTTATTGCGGTTATCGTTATATTGCTTATTGTTCTCATCATACTTGTTCTTGGAAGACGCAGCCGAGACGATTTTATGGAGAAGAGGGATGATGAAGACGACGGATGGGACGTAGATCCCAGGGAAAGACGCTCAAGGCTGACAAAGGAAGAGCAGTATATGCGCGGGCTTGAGGAAGAGGAAGAGGAGGCCCGGCAGGAGGATGATTACTCTTTTGCCAGAAGGGTAGAACCTGATGATGACAGTTATGCAGGTTACCCCATGAGGGCAGGTTACCAGGGAGAAAATACAGGCTCTGGGAGAAGCGGGCAGACAGCAGGCAGCGGAGGCCCAAGAGGAGCAGGTCCCCAGAGAACCATGTCCCAGCCAGGCGCAGGAAACCGGGGCAGCAACTTGACCGGGAAAACCGGAGGAGCCAGAGGCAGTAACCGTATAGGCGGAGGGCCTGAGCGCCATGGCGGACCTGTTCCGGGAGGCACCAGGGCGATTCCCGTAAATGAAGTGCGGGGGGCAGCATCCCCAGGCAGCAAAACTTCCAGAAGCAATACAGGGCGGAATGCCGCCGTCAGAGACAGGACGGATGCTGCCAGAGGCAGCGGAAGAGTTTCACAGACAGGAAGAAACGGCCAGGCCAGGCATCAGCAAGATGGAGACGATGATTTTGAAGTAATTGATTTAGAGTAACCTGTATGCAGGGGCGGCTTAAAGGGGGCTGCCCCTGTTACTGTTGTTTTGTTGGAATACCTGGAGTGGCAAAGATTTCTACTTGACGAATCGTCCGTAATGTTATAAGATTGCTATAACAGATATAACGAAAGATGGTGGATAGATGATTCTAAGCATTGATTTTAACAGTGACGAAGCTTTTTACATACAGCTTCGTAATCAGATTATCATTGGGATTGCCACAGGACGGATCCGGGAAGGAGATTCTTTGCCGTCTGTGCGTCAGCTGGCGGATAATATCAGCATCAATATGCATACAGTAAATAAAGCGTACTCTGTATTAAAGCAAGAGGGGTTTGTAAAGCTTGACCGGAGGAAAGGCGCCATTATCTCCCTGGATGTGGATAAACAGAGAGGGCTAGAAGAGATGAAAGAGGAAATTGCCGTTGCCATGGCCAAGGGTATCTGCAAAGGTATCAGGAGGGAAGAAGTTCACCGGCTGGTAGACGAGATTTACGAACTGTTTGCCAATTGGGAAGAGAACTGATACGCTGCAGGAAGCATATGGGAAAGAGCAGGGGGATTTCGGAGTATCTATAAGAATGATGGAGGATTGTTATGTTATGTGAAAGGTGCAAGATCCGTGAAGCGAATATTCAATATACAGAAGTGATCAACGGAGTAAAAACGGAACATAATTTCTGCGCCCAGTGCGCCAAAGAAATGGACTTTGGCCCTTATTCCGCTATTTTTGACGGAGAATTTCCATTAGCCCAGCTTTTGTCAGGACTGCTTGGCGGTGAATGGCCGGTTCAGAAGAAAGACAGGCTGTCCCAGATCACCTGTCCCACCTGCGGTACGTCCTACGAGGAATTTGTGAAGAACAGCTGTTTCGGGTGTGCGGACTGCTATACTATGTTTGACTTGCTGATTCATGACAATATAAAGCAGCTTCAGGGCAGTGACAGCCACAAGGGGAAGCATCCTGTCTGTCAGGAGCCGCTAAGCAGCAAGGCACAGGCGGAGGCAGTGGCCCAGGAAGAGACAGAGCAGACCAAGAGCACGGAAGAGCAGCAGATCCGTGCCTGGGACAGGAAGCTAAAAGAAGCCTTAAGGACAGAAGATTATGAGAATGCGGCAGTATACCGGGATAAAATCCGGGCGCTGCGGGAAGGGAAGGAAGCCGATGCTTAAGTGGTTTGAACAGGTACAGGACGGCGGCAGCAACATTGTATGCAGCAAAGTGCGCCTGGCACGTAACTGGTCGGAATATGTGTTTCCGTCCAGGCTTTCCGACGAGGACAGCAGAGAGATGCTGAACCGGCTGCATGAAGGACTTCGGGATCTGGGAGATTTGGACGGACGGGATTATGAGTCTGCCTATTTGGATGAGTTAAGCGAACTGGACAGAAGAGCCCTTAAAGAAAGGCGGATTCTTAATGCTTCCATTTTGGAGAGAAAAGCACCTATGTCCATTCTGATTACCAGGGAGGAAGATATCAGCCTGGTATTAAACGGGTCGGATCACATTCGGATTCAGGTTTGGGCGCCAGGGCTTTGTTTGGCAGAGGCATTAAAGACTGCGGATCAGGTAGATGATTATGTCAATGCCAGGTTTTCCTATGCATTTGACGATAAGTACGGATATCTTACGTCTTATCCTACCAATGTAGGCACAGGATTAAGGGCTACAGCCATTGTCCATCTGCCTAGCCTGTCCATGGGAAAGAAATTTCCCTCCATGTTGAATGACATGGGGAGAATAGGCGTTAGCATCCGGGGGGTTTATGGGGAGGGAAGGGAGAATTACGGAGCCCTCTACGAAATTTCCAATCAGAAAACCATGGGAAGGACAGAGAAGGAACTGACTGACCTGGTGGCTAAGGTGGCTTCCCAGCTGGACGAACAGGAAAAGCAGATCCGGGAAATGGGCCTTGCCAGCCATCGTCTGGAGATGGAAGATGAGGTATATAAATCATATGGCGTTTTAAGGTATGCCAGAAGGCTTTCCATGAAAGATGCCATGACATTCTTATCCCAGATTATGAGCGGCATTGCCGACGGCCTTGTAAAGCTTCAAGAGCCTTGTCCGGTGTTCAGGCTGATGCTGGGAATCCAGACGGCCAATCTGCAGAAGCTGTCTGACCGCCCTCTTGACAAGGGGGAACTGGACATGGCCAGGGCGGCTTACTTAAGAAGCGAGCTGCCGGATTTGACACAAAGTTAATGGCAGAATCTTGGCATTTACTGCCCGTCATGGGGCATAATGCCCTTTGAGGCAATGGAAAAATCAAGGAGGAATCTTATATGATAGATCGTTTCACTGCAAAAGCCAGGGAAGCTATTGGCCTGGCAGTAGATGCGGCGGAGACATTGGGCCACAATTATGTAGGCACGGAACATTTGCTCATCGGCCTTTTACAGGAAGGCACCGGGGTGGCCGCCCGGGTTCTGGATGAATGCGGCGTGAAAGTAGAAAAGGTAATGGAGCTGGTGAGCCAGCTGATTACTCCAAATCAGACAGTGCGGACAGCGGAGCAGAATACCTATACCCCCAGCGCCAGAAGGGTCATTGAAAACAGTTACCGGGAAGCTGTAAGATTTAAGGCTCCTCTGATCGGCACAGAACACATCCTGATTGCCATTATCCGGGAAAATGACTGTGTGGCTTCCAGGCTGCTAAATACCATGGGTATCAGCATTCAGCGGCTGTATGTGGATGTTCTTTCTGCCATGGGTGAGGATGCTGCTGCAGGGCGGGATGACATTGCGGCAGGCAAAGGGCCAAAAGGGAAGGCGGCTACGCCTACATTGGATCGGTACAGCAGGGATTTAACGGTTTTGGCCAGAGAGGGAAAACTGGACCCGGTTATCGGAAGGGAGACGGAGATCCAGCGTGTGGTTCAGATTTTAAGCCGCCGGACCAAGAACAATCCCTGCCTAATCGGAGAGACGGGAGTGGGAAAAACTGCGGTGGTGGAAGGGCTGGCGCAGATGATTGCGGCAGGCAATATACCGGAAACCATTGCCAATAAGAGAGTTGTGACGCTGGATCTTTCAGGCATGGTGGCAGGATCAAAATACAGGGGTGAATTTGAGGAGCGCATTAAACGTGTTTTGGCAGAGGTCATGGAAGACGGAGAAGTCCTTCTGTTCATTGACGAGATCCACACCATAATCGGGGCGGGAGGCGCAGAAGGGGCTCTGGACGCTTCCAACATTTTAAAGCCGTCTCTGGCAAGAGGGGAGCTGCAGCTTATCGGGGCCACTACCATAGAAGAATACCGCAAACATATTGAGAAAGATTCCGCTTTGGAGCGGAGATTTCAGCCAGTAACCGTGGAGGAGCCGTCAGAGGACCAGGCATATGAGATCCTTAAGGGCCTGAGAGGCCGTTATGAGAACCACCACAGTGTAAAGATTACGGATGAAGCCTTAAGGGCGGCAGTGAAATTGTCAGCCCGCTATATTAATGACAGATTTCTGCCGGATAAAGCCATTGATTTAATAGACGAGGCCTCGTCTAAGCTTCGGCTGACCAATTTCGTCGAGCCGGCTCAGATCAAGGAGCTGGAACAGGAGATAGGGGCCTTGGAGAAGCAGAAAGAGGCTGCTATTAAAGCCGAAGCTTATGAGAAAGCCGGGGAGATAAAGAAGAAGCAGCAGAAGAAGCGGGAAAAAATAGAAAAAGTGCGGGACAAATGGCAGAAAGAAAAGGTAAGCCGCAAACTGGTTGTGGGAGAAAACGAGATTGCCGATGTAGTTTCCGGCTGGACCAGAATCCCGGTTAAGAAGCTGGAGGAGGAGGAATCGGAACGGCTTAAGAAGCTGGAGATTATCCTTCATGAGCGGGTTGTAGGACAGGAAGAAGCAGTTACTGCAGTGGCCAAAGCCATCCGCCGCGGAAGAGTGGGGCTTAAGGACCCCAGGCGCCCGATTGGATCTTTCTTGTTTCTCGGGCCTACGGGAGTTGGGAAAACGGAGCTGTGCAAGGCTTTGGCCGAAGCTATGTTCGGCACGGAAAGCGCCCTGATACGCGTTGATATGTCGGAATACATGGAGAAGCACAGCGTTTCAAAGATGATTGGCTCTCCGCCAGGATATGTAGGGTATGACGAAGGAGGGCAGTTAAGCGAAAAAATCCGCAGAAATCCTTACTCTGTTGTGCTGTTTGATGAGATTGAGAAAGCCCATCCGGATGTATTTAACATTCTTCTCCAGGTTTTGGATGACGGCCATGTTACGGACGCCCAGGGGAGAAAGATTGATTTTAAGAATACCATATTGATAATGACCTCCAATGCAGGGGCGGAAAGCATTATTTCTCCGAAGCGTCTCGGATTTACATCTGTAGATGATGAGCAGGAAAATTACCGGTTTATGAAGGATCGGGTTATGGAAGAAGTCAAAAAGATCTTTAAGCCGGAGTTTATTAACCGGATCGATGAGGTTATGGTGTTCCACCCGCTGAATAAGGAAAACATGAAAGAGATCGTTTCCATTATGCTGAAAACCATCAACAAGCGGACTATGCAGCAGATGGGAATTACCCTTCATGTGACGGAAGAAAGCCGGGAATACCTTATTGAAAAAGGATATGACGCCAAATACGGAGCTCGTCCTCTGCGCAGGACGATCCAAAGCATGGTGGAGGATAAGCTGGCCGAGGAGATTTTAGACGGTACAGTGAAGGAAGGCGACCAAGTAGAGGTGGCAAAGGGAGAAGACGGCCTTTTGTTTACAGCCAGAGAATTGCAAATGCAGGGGTAGAGTATCACCCTTACAGCCTTTCCAGGCGCCTGCGCTTTAGAAATATCAGTGTCCTGAACGGATATTGGTGAGGCATGTCATGGGAGGCAGAAAGATAAGTATTATTAAAATACCAGGAGGAAGAGTTATGTCAGTGATTCAAGAGTTGGTTCGTTCCCAGGCAGATGGAAGCATTAGTTTTGGAAACCACAAATTGGAGAAAAAGGCAAAAAAGGAGAATTTTGAGCACTGCGGAGATCTGTACAAGGTTAAAACGTATTGTGAGATCACCAAGCTGGAGCGCAACGGAATGTTTGTGTATGAATCGGTTCCGGGAACAGCTGTCAGTGAATTTGTGGCGGCTGACTGGGGCGTAGAGTTTCTGGTGGAAGGTGACAAGGATGTGCAGATCACGGTTCAGCTGGAAGGGGATACGGAATACGAAGTTACTGTAGACGGAATGTCTGCAGGCAATATGGCTACAAATATGAGCGGGAAATTAAATGTCAGCGTGGAACTGAATGAGGGAAGCGCTGTAAAAGTGAGAATTGAGAAAAGGCAGTAGCACAGAAGCTGCTTTGTAAACTGCTGTAAAAGGGGCGATGAAAATCGGCCCTTTTATGCGCTGACAAGAAGAACCGTTTGTTTTCTAACGAAAAAGAATATATGCTGGGTTCCTGCGGCGATTGGAAGGGAGAGACAAGGATATATGGCAAAAGCAAAAACAACTGCGTTTTTCTGCAAAGAGTGCGGATATGAGTCTGCAAAGTGGATGGGGCAGTGTCCGGCCTGCAGGGAATGGAATACTATGGTGGAAGAGCCAGTGGGGAAAAAAGGGGCATCTGTCTTGCCAGGGCGTCAGGCTCCACTTATAAAAAGCCGGCCAGCCAGGCTGTCAGAGATTTCCATTGAGGAGAAAGACCGGGTAACCACCGGTTACGGGGAGCTGGATCGGGTCTTAGGAGGCGGCGTGGTGGCAGGTTCTCTGGTGCTGGTAGGCGGAGATCCGGGTATCGGAAAGTCCACGCTGCTTTTGCAGGTGTGCGGTAATCTGGCAGCGTCCGGGCAGAAGGTTCTTTACATATCCGGGGAGGAATCTTTAAAGCAGATTAAGCTTAGGGCTAACCGGATCGGATCTATGGCCGGAGATTTGAAATTTCAATGCGAAACCAGCCTGGATCATATTCGGGACACGATTATTGAGGAGAAACCAGACGTGGTAATCATTGACTCGATTCAGACCATGTACAGGGAAGAGATTTCCTCAGCGCCAGGCAGCGTCAGCCAGGTGCGGGAGTCTACCAGCCTGCTGATGCAGATTGCCAAAGGGGAAGGCGTCACGATTTTTATTGTAGGCCATGTGACCAAGGAAGGGGTGGTAGCAGGCCCAAGGGTACTGGAGCATATGGTAGATACGGTTTTGTATTTTGAGGGGGATCGTCATGCTTCTTACAGGATTCTTCGGGGAGTAAAAAACCGCTTTGGATCTACCAATGAGATAGGGGTTTTTGAAATGCAACAGCAGGGGCTGACGGAGGTGGAAAATCCTTCGGAATTTATGCTGGACGGAAGACCCCAGGGAGCTTCGGGAGCAGTGGTGGCCTGCGCAATGGAAGGAACCAGGCCTATTCTTCTGGAGGTTCAGGCACTGGTAACCCAGAGCAATCTGGGGATTCCCAGAAGGACGGCAGCGGGGACGGATTACAACAGGGTAAATCTTCTGATGGCGGTTCTGGAAAAGCGCTGCCATTACGAGATGTCCAGGTATGATGCCTACGTAAATATTGCAGGGGGAATGAGGATGAATGAGCCTGCCCTGGATCTGTCTATTATTATGGCTCTTGTATCCAGCCTAAAAGACAGGGCTGTAGATGAAAAGACTATCGTATTCGGCGAAGTAGGGCTTTCCGGCGAGGTGCGGGCAGTGTCTATGGCAGAACAGAGGGTTAACGAGGCAGTGAAGCTGGGGTTTGAAGCATGTATGCTGCCTCAGATCTGCCTGGATAAGATGAAGCGTACAGAGAAAATCCGCCTGATCGGTGTGAGAACTGTCAGAGAAGCCATTTCTCAGCTGCAGTGACAGGGAGAAAAGGAAAATACAAAAAAAGGCGGCATAATTTATAAGAAAAGCCGGAGGATATGTATGAGAGCAGCAGATATGCATTGCGATACGATTTACGAGATCTATAAGAACCATAAGGCGGGAGGGGATATGTCCATTCGGTCAAACTGCCTTCACCTGGATTTGGAAAAGATGGCAAAAGGAGGATATGGCCTTCAGAACTTTGCCATGTTTGTCCATCTGGAGAAAGAAGAAAGGCCGTTTGAATGTGCCATGAAAATGATCGACACCTTTTATCAGGAGATGGAAGCCAACAAGGATCTAATAGGCGTAGTGAGGACTTATGAAGATATAGAGAAAAACTGGAAGAAGGGCCGTATGTCAGCTATGCTGACCCTGGAGGAAGGGGGAGTGTGCCTGGGAAGTACAGCCTGCCTGCGGGATTTTTACCGAATGGGAGTAAGGATGATGACTCTTACCTGGAATTTCCCTAATGAGCTGGCTTATCCAAACCGGATTGTGACAGAGGGGCCTGAAAAAGGCTGCTATGCAGATACAGAGCATGGACTGACAGAGACAGGATTTGAATTTTTGGAGGAGATGGAGCGGCTGGGCATGATTATTGACATTTCCCATCTGGGAGATGCAGGAATCCAAGATGTTTTTTCCCATACTGTCCGGCCTTTTGTAGCCAGCCACTCCAATGCCAGAGCCCTGGCAGGCCATCCAAGGAACCTGACAGATGATATGATCCGCAGGCTGGGGCAGAGAGGCGGCGTTGCAGGAATCAATTACTGCCCGGCCTTTTTGCATGACTGGAAAGATGAGGAGGAGAAAAGAAGCCGGGCAGAGGATATGGTCCGCCATATGCGCCACATGGCTAAGGTGGGAGGCATAGGCTGCGTAGGCCTGGGATCTGACTTTGACGGGATTGTGGGAAATCTGGAGATCTCTGATGGAAGCAGACTGCCTGTTCTGGAGGCGGAGATGAAAAGACAAGGATTTTCTGCATCAGAGATCGAGGCTGTATTTTATGGAAATGTGCTGCGGGTATATAAAGACATTTTGTCTTAGAAACATATCTGCGGAAACTTTACTTTAAAATTCATGCCAAATGAACCCGCCTGACCTTCATGTGCGGTAGTGTGTCCGCAGCCAGGAGCATGCATGTTTGTGACATAAAACAGAATACTTTATCACGTTGAATTTATGGGAATTTAAAGCATCATAGGATTGACGCCCGACAGATTTTGTAGTATGATATCTCCTGAACTTAAAAATCAATTATCAGCAAGGGAGAAAAGTATATGAAAAAATCAGGAAAAATACTTTCAATGATTGTTGCCGGAGCCCTGGCCCTGTCAGTGGCAGGCTGTTCCGGTTCAAATCCAGGAAATGACACTGCAGCTGCCCAGGGAGCAGACAGCGACACAAAGACATCCGCTGAAGGCGGTTCTTCTGACGGTCAGACTTACAAGGTGGGTATCTGCCAGCTGGTACAGCATGATGCTTTGGATGCAGCTACCAAGGGCTTTATGGATGCGCTGAAGGAAGAACTGGGGGACGGGGTTGTCTTTGATGAGCAGAATGCCCAGGGTGATTCTAATACCTGCTCAACGATTATCAACAACTTTGTGTCTGCTGATGTAGATCTGATTCTGGCCAATGCCACACCGGCTCTGCAGGCGGCACAGGCCGGAACCAATGAGATTCCGATTCTGGGTACATCTGTTACAGAGTACGGCGTAGCTCTTGGAATCGACGATTTTAACGGAACCGTAGGCGGAAACATCTCTGGAACATCTGACCTGGCTCCTCTTGACGAGCAGGCCGCCATGCTTCATGAACTGTTTCCTGAAGCAAAAAAAGTAGGGCTTTTGTACTGTTCTGCTGAGGCCAATTCCCAGTATCAGGTAGATACGGTGAAGGCTGCTTTGGAAGGGTACGGATATACCTGCGAGTACTACTCCTTCTCGGATTCCAATGATCTCTCTACTATCTGCACTAAGGCTGCCGATGAAAGCGACGTTATTTATGTGCCTACGGACAATACTGCCGCTGCGGCTACGGAGATTATTGACAACATCTGCAGGCCGGCCAATGTTCCGATTATTGCAGGCGAGGAAGGCATGTGTGCAGGATGCGGCGTTGCTACCCTGTCTATCAGCTACTATGACCTGGGTGTGGGAACCGGCAAGATGGCTGCAAAGATTCTGAAAGGCGAGGCTGACATTTCCCAGATGCCTATTGAGTATGCACCGCAGTTTACTAAAAAGTATAACAAGGCCATCTGCGATTCACTGGGAATTGACATTCCGGACGGATTTGAGGCTATTGAGGAGTAAAGGCATGTTTGGCTGTACAGAATATATGTGAGTAAAAGCAGCGGGGAGGAAAAACGCCTTCTCGCTGCGCTTTTCCAAATTGGATTACCATGGATGACGGACTAGGAGAATGATTATGGAGATTATAAGTTTGATAAATGCTTTGCCAGGAGCAGCGGCCCAGGGATTGATCTGGGGAATTATGGCCATTGGTGTGTATATTACATACCGTATCCTGGATATTGCGGATCTGACTGTGGACGGTTCCATGTGTACCGGCGGAGCAGTGTGCATAATGATGATGCTTAGTGGATACAAGGTGTGGGTTTCTATGGCTGCAGCGCTTGCGGCTGGTATGACAGCCGGGCTTGTAACCGGGCTTTTTCATACATTTATGGGGATTCCGGCGATTCTGTCCGGCATTTTGACGCAGCTTGGGCTGTGGTCTGTGAATTTGAAAATAATGGGAAAGGCCAATCAGGCCATTAACGTGGATAAATTTCCTTTGCTGGTGTCTCTGCGCTTTATTAAAAATGTGCCTTTCTTTAAAAATACAATTTTAATCGTGGCAATTATCACTGTGGTGCTTATAGGGATTTTGTACTGGTTTTTCGGTACGGAGCTGGGATGCTCCCTGCGGGCTACAGGCTGTAATGACAAGATGGCCAGGGCCCAGGGAATCAACACGGATCTGGGAAGGGTGCTGGGCTTAATGCTGTCCAATGGGCTTGTGGCCTTTGCCGGTGCGCTGCTTACCCAGTATCAGGGATTTGCAGATATTAATATGGGCCGGGGTGCCATTGTTATCGGCCTGGCTGCAGTGATTATCGGGGAAGCAGTATTTGGAAAGGTATTTAAGAACTTTGGCTTTAAGCTGCTTGCAGTGTCTTTTGGCTCTATTATCTATTATCTGGTGCTTCAGGTAGTGATCTGGAGAGGCATTGACACGGATCTGCTGAAACTTTTGTCAGCTCTTGTGGTGGCCGTATTCCTGGCTATCCCTGTGTGGCAGGAACGGTATTTTTCAAGCTCTGCAAAAAAAGGGCAGGCCGGTGCAAAAAGCGGCGGCCAGAGGAATGGAGGAAAATCCTGATGCTGGAAGTTAAAAATATATCAAAAACATTTAATGCGGGAACCGTAAATGAAAAGCAGGCATTAAGAGGGTTAAGCCTTACGTTAAACGACGGGGATTTTGTTACGGTTATCGGCGGAAACGGTGCGGGAAAGTCTACGCTTCTCAATGCCATTGCCGGAACCTGGAAAGTAGATGAAGGGAACATTGTCATTGACGGGGTGGATGTAACCAAATATCCGGAGCACAAGCGGGCAGCGTTTCTGGGACGGGTGTTCCAGGACCCTATGAACGGGACGGCTGCTACAATGGGAATAGAAGAGAACCTGGCCCTTGCCCTGCGGCGGGGGGATAAAAGAACTCTGAAAAAAGGGATTGTATCAGGTGAAAGGCGGCTTTACCGCGACATGCTGGCAAAGCTTGGCTTAGGGCTGGAAAACCGGCTGACCAGCAAAGTGGGGCTGCTTTCCGGTGGCCAGAGACAGGCTTTGACCCTTCTCATGGCCACCTTGAAAAAGCCGAAGCTGCTGCTTCTGGACGAGCATACGGCGGCTCTGGACCCTAAGACGGCAGCCAAGGTTTTGGAAACTACAGAGACCATTGTAAACCAGGACCATCTGACAACGCTGATGATTACGCACAATATGAAAGATGCCATCCATATCGGAAACCGGCTGATTATGATGAATAACGGACAGATCATTTATGATGTGGCCGGAGAGGAGAAGAAGAACCTGAAAGTGGAGGATCTGCTTCGCAAGTTTGCCCAGGCAAGCGGGGAAGAATTTGCCAATGACAGAATGCTGCTGGCTAATTAGGTGGATTTAATTGCTTAAATCTGATTCAGAAATCCGGTGATAAAAGGAAGCCCTGCGCCTATGGACGCAAGATTTAAGTCATGGCAGCCTGGGATCAGCCGGATGGTCTGCTGGGAGAGAGGGCAGAAGCGCTGAACCAGGCTGGTGAGCAGAGAAAAGTCTTCGTCTGTCATCCAAGTGTTTATAAGCCCGCCGATGATTACGTCACAGTCAATTACATGGCGGATGGTGGCTATGGCCATAGCCAGGTGTTCCAGATAGGCATTCCAGACAGAGACTTCCTCCTGTTTGCGGCAGCGCAGCCGCTTAAAGAACAGATCCAATTCCATACCAGCGATTTTTTTCAGGCTGTCTGCAGAGCAATATGCTTCCAGACAGCCATTTTTGCCGCAATAACATGGTCTTCCTTCAGGAATCAGGCAGATGTGCTCCATGGTACCGCTCATAAGCGCAGTTCCCCTGTATATGGCGCCGTTTAAGACAATGGCTCCGCCAAGATTCCGGTTTAAGGACAGATAAACAGCATGGGAAATGTGTTCTTGGTGCATTAGCTCCGCACAGGCAGAGGCCTCGGAATCGTGAACCAAAAGGCAGGGGATGCCCAGATACTGGCCGAACTGATTGGCAGCAAGGCCGGTACAATCCAGGATTTTTCCATATATGACCTTCTGCCCGTCTGCAGATACCAGCCCCTGAATGGCAATGCCAAGCCCAAGAATCCTGGAGGATTCCAAGGGCAGGGAATCTATAAAAGACTGTATGGCAGAAACCACAGCCTGAAAATAGGAAGGGGTATTGGAGAAAGGAAGGCTGATCTGGGTTTGTCCTATAACGGTTCCATAAAGATCAATGGCGCAGACCCGGATGAATTCTTTTAAAATCTCCGATCCCACAGCAATACGGGCAAGGGAATTGCAAGTAAGGAGCTGGGCTTTGCGGCCGCCAGTGGAATCTTTAAAACCAGCCTTTTCAATGAGCTGCTCCTGCTCTAACTCCGACAGATTCTGTGAGAGTGTGGGCAGGCTCATTTGAAGGGCAGCGGCCAGTTCCGGGCGGGATGCACAGCGTGACTGATAGATGTATTGATACACATTGCTGCGGTTTTGCTTCTTCAATTCGTGAGAAGTAAGGGTTTGTTTTTCCATGAGCACAGATTCTCCTTTTATTTGCCAATGCTGTCTGATGCAGGCATCATGGCATGGGGCAACTTTTACAAAAGTATTTTCTTTAACATTGCTTTAAGGAACTGTAACATTTGGCACTGAGAATGTCAATTCTTATGACAAAGGAAAAAGACGGCAATAGTTTTTTCGGCAATATCCATAAAAAATAAAAGAATAATCAGTAAATATGTACATTGCGGAATGCATAAGGATTGTGGTAGCATAAGATTAGGAAACTTTTATAAAATAATTTTACAAAAGTAGTTTTGATAATAATCATGAGAAAGAGAGGTAAGGACATGAAGGGAAGTTTCTTTGTTGGTGCAGACCAGGATACAAAGTTTGAGGTGCGTGAGATGACATTTGCGCCCCTTGGCCCTAAGGAGGTGCTGGTGAATAATAAGGCATGCGGCATCTGCGGTACAGACGTACACATTTATCATGGAGAGAAAGGCTCTGCAGACGTGACTCCTCCCGTGGTTTTGGGACATGAGTTTGCCGGCGTGGTCGTGGAAGTGGGAACCGAGGTAACCAGCGTAAAGCCGGGAGATCATGTGGCTTTAGATCCTAATATGTACTGCGGTCAGTGTATGCCCTGCCGCATGGGCAAGAAGCAGGAGTGCCAGCATTTGTATGCCCTCGGGGTTAATGTAAACGGCGGTTTTGCAGAGTATGCCGTGTGTCCGGAGACTCAGTGCTTTAAAGTAAGTGAGGATATATCTTTTGACGAGGCAGCTATGGCGGAACCTTTGGCCTGCGTGGTACACGGCATTGATCAGGCTCAGATTCAGTCGGGGCAGGCAGTGCTTGTTATCGGCGGCGGGACTATCGGACTAATGATGGTGCAGATGGCCCGGCTTTGCGGAGCGTCTTCCGTTATTTTAAGCGAGCCGGTGGAGATGCGCCGCAAGATCGGCATGGAGGTAGGGGCGGACGCAGCCATTGACCCTATTCACGAGAATGTGCCGCAGCGGATTAAGGAAATCTGCGGAAGGGATGGGGCGGATGTGGTGATTGAGTGCGTAGGCAGGCCATTTGCAGTGGAGCAGGCATTTTCGGCGGCAGGCTTTGGAGCCACGATTCTGTTGTTCTCTGTGCCGGGAGTGGATGCCACAGTACCTCTTCCGCTGTTTGACGTATATAAGAAGGAACTGCGTATTGTAGGTTCCATGATCAATCCGGATACGCACCAGAGAGCGGTAAATCTTATTAACAGCAGACGGCTGGAACTGAAAAAGCTGATTACCCATGTGTATGACCTGGAACATATGGATGAGGCGATCCATATGCAGATGAGCGCAGAATCCATCAAGGTGGTAGTGCATCCGTAATGTATCCTGCAATGGCTTGGGGATATCTGAATGGTTACGGATTTCCATGAATTTGCTTATTTAAAATGCACAAATTACTTGTAAAATTCAGAAATTTTTAGTAAAATGTTCTTATGGGCAAAAATTAATGTACAGGAGGAATGTTTATGAACGTGTATGGAACCAAGCAAATCCGTAACGTCGTGTTACTAGGCCATGGCGGTGCAGGTAAGACGACCCTGGTGGAATCCATGGCACTGGTGACCGGCGTTACCAAGAGGATGGGTAATGTAGTGGACGGCTCCACCATCAGTGATTATGATAAGGAAGAGATCAAAAGACAGTTTTCCATCTCCACCTCCCTGGTGCCGCTGGAATTTCAGGGTGAGGAAGGACCGATCAAGGTTAATCTTTTGGACACTCCCGGATACTTCGATTTCGTAGGTGAAGTAGAGGAGGCCATTAGCGTTGCCGATGCTGCAGTTATCGTGGTAAACTGCAAGGCAGGCATTGAAGTGGGAACGGAGAAAGCGTGGGAGCTTTGTGACAAATTTAACCTTCCCCGCATCATTTTTGTAACCAATATGGATGACGACCATGCCAGCTTCCGTGAGCTGATTCTGAAGCTGGAAACCAGATTCGGCAGAAAGATTGCGCCGTTCCATCTGCCGATCCGTGAGAATGAGAAGTTTGTTGGATTTGTTAACGTGGTAAAGATGAAAGGAAGAAGATTTACCACCAACAGTGATTACGAAGAATGCGAGATTCCTGAGTACTCTAAAAAGAACCTGGATATCTGCCGGGGAGCCTTGGTGGAAGCGGTTGCGGAAACCAGCGAGGAGTACATGGAGCGGTATTTCTCCGGCGAGGAATTTACATACGAGGAGATTTCTGCTGCCCTTCGGGAACATGTGATAGATGGAAGCATTGTGCCGGTTATGTTGGGTTCAGGCATTAACTGCCAGGGAGCCAGAATGCTCCTTCAGGGCATTGACCGTTATTTCCCGTCCCCGGATCATTTTGAGTGCATCGGTGTGGATGTGTCTACTGGCGAGCGGTTTGTGGCTAAATATGATGACGGAGTTTCTCTGTCCATGAGAGTATTTAAGACCATTGTGGACCCGTTCATCGGAAAATACTCCCTGGTAAAGGTATGTACCGGAACCTTAAAGCCGGACTCTTCTTCTTACAATGTAAACAAAGACACCGAAGAAAAGATCGGAAAGGTATATACCCTGAGAGGCAAGGAGCAGATGGAGCTGAAAGAGCTTCGGGCCGGCGATATCGGCGCAGTGGCAAAGTTAAGCGTGACGCAGACAGGGGATACCCTGGCAGTCAGGACGGCTCCGATTGTGTACCACAAGCCTCAGATTTCCACTCCCTATACCTATATGCGGTATAAAACCAAGACAAAAGGCGATGATGACAAGGTGGCCACGGCTCTTGCCAAGCTGATGGATGAGGATCAGACCCTGAAGGTAGTAGGCGACAAGGAGAACCGCCAGACGCTTATTTACGGTATCGGCGATCAGCAGCTGGATGTGGTTGTCAGCAAGCTTTCCTCCAGGTATAAGGTAGAGATTGAGTTAAGCAAGCCTAAATTCGCTTTCCGCGAGACGATCCGGAAGAAGGTAGAGGCTCAGGGCAAATATAAGAAGCAGACAGGAGGACATGGTCAGTACGGCGATGTGAAGATGTCCTTTGAACCGTCAGGGGATCTGGAGACGCCTTATGTATTTGAGGAGCAGGTGTTTGGCGGAGCCGTTCCCAGGAACTACTTCCCGGCTGTAGAAAAGGGCATTCAGGAAAGCGTTCTGAAAGGGCCTCTGGCCTCTTATCCGGTAGTGGGCCTGAAGACAGTGCTGCTGGACGGTTCCTACCATCCTGTGGATTCTTCAGAAATGGCCTTTAAGATGGCTGCCAGCCTGGCGTTTAAGAAGGCATTTATGGAAGCCAATCCTGTTCTTCTGGAGCCTATTGCATCTATGAAGGTGACGGTGCCGGATAAGTTTACCGGTGACGTTATGGGCGATCTGAACAGAAGAAGAGGCAGGGTTCTGGGAATGAATTCGGACCATCACGGGAAACAGATCATTGAGGCAGACGTTCCCATGTCAGAACTGTTCGGATATAATACGGATCTGCGGTCCATGACCGGCGGCATCGGTGTTTATGAGTATGAATTCAGCCGGTATGAACAGGCTCCCGGTGACGTTCAGAAGAAGGAAGTGGAAGCCAGGGCCGCCCAGGGGGATAATGCAGACTGACGGGCTGAAGGGATTTTGATTTAAGATTAGTTAAAGGGTAGAGGATTTTTGGGAGCCGGTGCCGGTCGGAAGGCTGGGACGGCTCCTGCTTTTTCAGGCCTGTCCCAGTGTCGGCTTAAGGACCTGGAAAAGGCAGTTTTGCATTGGATAACTTTGGGAAATCCGCCCCAGTGTGTTCTCCGCAGTAATAGAAAATACTTGCATTTTTATTTTTTCAATGGTAAAATCAAAAAGACTCATGGATGTGAGAACAATTTCATATTGGGGAGCTTGTGTGCCAGGCTGAGAGGAAATTAAGAATTTCGACCCGTGAACCTGATTTGGATAATGCCAACGTAGGGAAATACCTTGTACCTTTATGGACTGCCGTTATCCGTGCAGTCTTTTTATTTTATAAAAAAGCGTGCGTCGTGACCCATACTTGCGTCAGAGCATTTTTGCTTCATAGGACGCAATTCCCTGTGAAATGAATAAGCTGCAGATGCGGGGCAGCAGAGAGCAGGGTTAGGAACGCCGACTGCAGGCAGTGGTTTAACTTTCAGGCATTTTGTGAATCATGTCTTTTGAGCCAAATTATTCAGAATGAACAATGCCAGGAGGAGAAAACCATGAAGAGAAGGAAAACAGCAGTAATCATAGCAGCGGCGGCAGTTTCTGCGGCAGTTCTTGGGTGTTTTGGACAGGGCGCCGACGGCGGTGGCCAGAATTCAGGAGCCAAAACCCAGGCAGCAGGGGAAAGCAAAGAAGCAGCAGGAAAGGAAGAGACAGGGGAAAACGGCTTGGCAGGGGACAATGGCAAGACAGGAGGAGAACATGTAAAAGCCGGAGAAACATCCGGTTTGCAGGATGTGACCGTAATACTGGACTATGTGGCCAATACAAACCACACAGGGATGTATGTGGCCTTGGATCAGGGGTATTATGAGGATGAGGGGCTGAATGTGAAAATTGTTGAGCCTACGGAAGGGGCGACAGCTACTCTGATTGCTGTGGGAAAAGGTGATTTCGGCATCAGCTATCAGGAAGATGTGACGGTTGCCCTGACATCGGAAGATCCCCTGCCCATTAAAGCCATTGCTGCCATTATCCAGCATAACACATCGGGATTCGCCACATATAAGGGCAAACACATTCAGTCGCCCAGAGACTTTGAGGGGAAGACCTATGCCGGCTGGGGAGGCCCAGGAGAGGAGGCAGTGCTGAAGGCGGTTATGACACAGGCAGGAGGTGACTTTTCCAAACTGAATGTGGTGATTTCCGATGGCTCCGGATTTGAGGCATTAAGGGACAAGGCAGATATCATGTGGTTTTTTGAGGCATGGGACAATGTAAAGTGCCAGCTTAATGATTTTCCCATTGAATACACGCCAGTACGGGATCTGGATCAAAGGCTTGACTATTACACGCCGGTGATCATTGCCAATGGAAAGACGCTGGAAGAGAAGCCGGAAATGGTAAAGAAATTTCTGGCTGCTACCAAAAAGGGATATGAATATGCCATTGCCGACCCTGCAGGCAGCGCCCAGATCCTTCAGAAATATGCACCGGATTATTCTTTGGAAATGCTGACCGTGTCCCAGACGTATCTGGCTTCTAAATATAAGGAGGACAGCCCAAAATGGGGAGTGATGAAAGATGAGGTGTGGGATAATTACACCGGTTTCATGGTAGAGTATGGGGTCATTGATAAGATGATACCTGCCAGACAGTGTTATACCAACGAATTTCTGCCCTGATGCCCCAAACAGAAGTTTGCTGGTAAGCATTGACAAACAGCCCAAGATCGTGTAGAATACAAAAAGCTGAAAAAGCGAAAAAGGAGAAAAGCTCTGAGATTATATGCTCAGGGTTTTTTCTGTACAAGGGAGAGGGAGAGATATGGATGAAAAGAGAAAAAAACTGCTGCTGCGTATTCTGTGGATGATCGGGGCCAATATGATCCTGGGAATGGGCATAGCCCTGCTTCGTTTGTCCAGTTTCGGGACAGATCCGTTTACCTGCATGAATCTGGGAGTCAGCAGCCACCTGCCCATTAGCTTTGCCGTATATCAGATGTGCTTTAATGTATTGCTGTTTATTCCAGTATTTATCCTGGACAGGAAAAGCTTTGGCATAGGTGCTTTGACCAATATGCTGCTTTTAGGGTATTTTGTGGAATTCTTTATGTTTGTGTTTTCAATTTTAGGGTTTACCATTGAAGGCCTGGCAGGTAATCTGATCATGCGGATCGTGACTCTTATGGGGGGAGTTTTAGTAGTATGTTTCGGGGTTGCTCTTTATATGGCCTGCGATTTGGGTGCTGCACCTTATGACAGGCTTCCTGTCATAGTGGAAACCTATTCTCACGGAAAGGTAAAATATAAATGGGCAAGAGTAGGGCAGGATGTTATTAGTGCATCCATAGGGCTGGCAACCGGCAGCGTCGTTGGGGTGGGAACTGTGATTGTAGCTTTGTTTACAGGCCCTATTGTCAGCTTTTTCAGAGAAACTGTTGTTGCAAGGATTATGAAAAATCTTTCATAGGACAAGCTGCAAAGGGAAAAGAATTACCTGCAAAACCATAAAGACAGAAAGGACTGAATGATTCAGATATGATAAATGAGCGGCTGTACGGCATTTTAACGGATTCATTTATGAAGATTCTGCTGCCTGGCCTGACGGCTACCATTCCCCTGACGATCATTTCATTTTCAGTGGCCATGGTAATTGCAGTGGCTATGGCACTGATACAGTTTGCCAATGTGAAAGTACTAAAGGAACTGGCCAGGTTTTACATTTGGGTAATTAGGGGAACGCCGCTTTTAGTGCAGCTGTACGTGATTTTTTTCGGGCTGCCAAGTCTTGGGATTGTACTGGACCCGTTTCCGTCAGCGGTTATTGTGTTTTCCATTAATGAAGGCGCCTATGGGGCGGAGATCATCAGGGCTGCCCTGGAATCGGTGCCCAAAGGGCAGCTGGAGGCAGGGTACTGCGCAGGCATGTCTTATCTGCAGACCATGAGAAGAATTATTCTGCCTCAGGCTTTGAGGACGGCATTTCCTTCCCTGTCCAATTCTCTTATTGCCATGGTAAAGGATACTTCTTTGGCTGCCAACATTACCGTGACGGAAATGTTCATGGCTACCCAGCGGATTGTGGCCAGGACATACGAGCCGCTAGCTTTGTATATAGAAGTCGGCTTGATTTATCTGATGTTTTCCACTGTACTTACATGGCTGCAGCGGGCGGGGGAAAAGAAGCTGGATTTTTACGGGTACAACAGGAGGTAGCCTATGCTTGAAGTCAGGGATGTGAGAAAATCTTTTGGGAAGCTGGAGGTTTTAAGCGGCATTGACCTGAGAGTGGAAAAAGGGGATGTGGTGGCCATACTGGGT
>CATLBO010000008.1 GCA_949879025.1 uncultured Hungatella sp.
TGGACATTATACCACACCCCTTAAAGGTGAATCAATCCCTTAACCTTAAAAATCCCCTGGTTGGAACCAGGGGATTGGTTTTGGGCGATTACTCCATTGTGTAAGGCATCAGGCTGATGTGGCGGGCTCTCTTGATGGCTACTGTTAAGGCTCTCTGATGCTTTGCACAGTTGCCAGTAATTCTTCTGGGAAGAATTTTTCCTCTCTCAGATACGTATCTCTTTAACTTATTGGTATCCTTGTAGTCGATCTCGCCGTTCTTCTCGCCGCAGAATACACAAACTTTTTTTCTTCTCCGCATACCGCCGGGTCTTCTTACTTTTGTGCCGTCTGCCTTGTCATTTTTATTGAATGCCATGAGCTTGTACCTCCTTGTTATAATATGTTACAGTTTTTGCCTAGTTAAACGGAAGTCCTTCGTCTTCGACTCCGTCCGGAATGTTCATGAATCCATCACCAATAGCACTGCCAGGTTCCGGTCTGGCTGGCGGCTGCTGATAACCGCCTCCTGCATACCCGCCTGTCCCGGTGCCTGATGCATTCTTGCTGTCGGCAAACTCCTGATCTTCGATAATCACTTCTGTCGTATATACTTTCTGTCCATCTCGATTGGTGTAACTGCCAGTCTGGATGCGGCCCGAAATCAGAACCCTCATACCTTGACGGAAGTATTTCTCTGCGAATTCTCCGGCTCTGTCAAATGCCACACAGGGAATGAAATCCGCACTCTGCTCGCTGCCATCCTGGCTCTGGCTTCTGCGGCCTCTTCTGTCCACTGCAAGGGTGTACCTTGCAATAGCCATGGAACGCTCACCCTGGGAATATCTTACTTCCGGGTCTCTGGTCAGTCTGCCCATTAAGATTACTTTATTCATACGATCCTCTTTCTCTATCAGTTATGCATCCTGTCTTACGCATAAATATCTGATAACCGGCTCCATAATGCGAACGTGGGCTTCCACTTCGTTCGGACAAACGGAATCAGACTCAAACTGGATAAAATAATAGAAGCCTTCTTTCATTTTCTGAATCTCGTAAGCAAGTCTCTTCTTACCCCATTCATCAACGTTAGTCACGGTGCCGCCGAAACGGGTAATATATCCCTGTACCTTCTCAATAGCTGCGGCTCTCTCATCATCTTCCAGCTTTGCGCTAAGAACAACTGCTAATTCATATTTGTTCATAGTTTCTTACCTCCTTCTGGTCTCTGGCCCCCGTTTTCAGCTCCGGGAGCAAGGATTAATGTGTCACGGATTAGTATTTTATCAGATTTTTCCTGGAAATGCAAGGGTTTTTGCGGGAATCTCTCCAATCTGGTTACTTTGTATAGTTGTCAAAATACCCTTGAATATAAATAATCGGGGTCCCTTTGTCACCGCTTCCGCTTGTCAGGTCAGCTAAAGACCCTATAAGATCTGTCAGCCTTCTGGGTGTGGTCCCTTGGGTCACCATGGTTCCTTTCAGGCTTATGGCCTTTTCGTCTTTTTCCTTAATGTAATCCTTAATAGCCTCTTTCAGTTGATCCCCTGACAGTGATGCAAAATCGTTGTCCGCCAGATATTTCAGCTTTACTTCATTGGGCGTCCCGTCAAGCCCCGCCGTATAGGCTGGAGAAACCACCGGATCAGCCAGCTCCCATATTTTTCCTACCGGATCTTTAAATGCCCCGTCACCGTAAATCATCACTTCCACATTTCTGCCTGTCTTTTCCGTCATAAGTTTGTGAATCCTGTCAACCATCTCCTGACAGCGGATAGGAAAAAGCTTTACGGTATTTTCCGTGGCTTTGTTGGAACCTAGAAGTCCATATTTGTCATTATATCCGCTGCCATCCACACTTTCTGTTAAGATCTCATCCAGCGAATAGACCTTTTTAGCCCCATTCTCCTTTAATATCCTTTTTGTCCTCTGACGGGTATGGATGTCACAGTTCAGCACAGTATCTGTGTACTGAAGAATGGCTTTCGCATTGTTGGCAAATATAACTTCTGCCTCTGCCCCTGCGTCTGTAATAAGCTGCTTATAATACTCCACATAGTCAACACCAGTAAAATAATGCTTTTGATACCCAAAAAGCTGACGGTATGTATCCTCTGTCAGTACGTCGCTCCAGGGATTAACCCCTTTTTCATCCAGCAGATCCAGATCGAGCAAATGATTTCCCACTTCGTCAGAAGGGTAGCTTAACATCAATACGATCTTTTTGCAGCCCATGGCAATTCCTTTAAGGCAGATTGCAAAACGGTTTCTGCTTAAAATAGGAAATAAAATCCCCACAGTGTCATCACCGAATTTGCTCTTAACATCTGCCGCAATCTGCCGGGTGGTGGCATAATTCCCCTGAGAACGTGCCACTACCGCCTCTGTAACAGCAATTACGTCTTTATCATGAATCTCAAATTTCTCGCTTTCTGCTGCCGCCAATACGGAGTCTACTACAATCTGCGCCAAATCGTCCCCCTGCCGGATGATCGGTGCGCGGACTCCCCGTGATACAGTGCCAACCATTCTGTCCATAGATTTTTTCTCCTTCACTCTCTATCGTCTATGCCCATCTTATATGCCGGGGCTGCCGGCAAAAAGTATGCGGCTGTGCATCTCTTATTATACCACAAAGCCTCCAATTCACAAGTATTTGTATAAAAACACATACACTGTCGAAAAATGTCATCACATACTTGACTCCCCAATCAATATAAGGTAAATTAAACTTTGATAAATAGTTTTCAAAACCATCTTTGGAGGTATTTATGGTACAGATTATTACAGACTCATCCTCTTTATATACGCCTGAGAAAGCCAAGGCTGCCGGATTCGAAGCAGTTCCTTTATGTGTCTGCATCGGAGACAGCCACCAGCGGGATCTGCTGCTGGATATGGAAGATTACTATAAAAAAATAGCTCAGGGCCTAGTGCCCTCTACGTCTCAGCCTCCCCTGGGCGATGTTCTGGAAGTCTTTGAAGCCTGCAGAGATTCTGAAATTATAAACATCTCCATGGCCGACGGCCTGTCTGGTACTTACCAGACTGCCTGTAGCGCCAGGGAGATGACAGACCATAAAGAGCAGATTCATGTTTTCAACAGCCGGACTCTGTGCGGCCCCCACCGCCATATGGTGGAAACAGCCCAGCAGATGAAAGAATCCGGTTCCACAGCTCAGGAGATTCTCGCCTGGCTGGAAGGCGCTGCTGATAACACGGAATCCTTTTTGATTCCCCAGGATTTTTCTTTCCTAAAAAGAGGAGGCCGTCTGACCCCCTTAGCTGCCGCCACAGGCTCCGTGCTGAAATTGAAGCCTGTTATGAAGCTGACAAAAGACGGCAAACGGCTGGATAAATTCGGAATCAAACGGACCATGACCTCGGCAGCCCAAAGCATTATTGAATACCTTAAAGACAAACATTTGGGCGACAGCCATATTCTCTACATATCCCATGCCAATGCTTTGGAGGATACCCAAAAGATAAAAACCATGTTCCAGCAGGCCTTTATCGGCCTGGATATTCAGATTCTGGAACTAAGCGCCGCTTTTGTAGCTCAGGGCGGGCCCCAGTGCATTGCAATTCAATACATCCGGCGTTAGCCTGCCGCAGCTTCAGGTTCTCATGGCCTGCGGACTCCTCTGCAGTTCTTCTCCACCAGTTTCCTTTCTACCATGATCTGGTGGCTGCAGCCAAGACATTTCAGCCTGAAGTCTGCACCAACCCGAAGAATCTCCCATTCCTGACTTCCGCAGGGATGGGGTTTTTTTAACTTTACAATATCGCCTACTTCAAAAACCATCTTATCAGCCTTTCTGTTTCAGAATTTCATCAATTTTCCCCAGCTCCTCACTGCTGAATGACGCACCTTTCAGACATCCTATATTGTCCATCAGCTGCTTTACGCTGCTGGCTCCCACCAAAGCAGAAGTTACCTGAGGTTTTCGCAAAACCCACGCAAGTGCCATCTGGGCCATAGACTGCCCTCTTTCTGCTGCCATCTGGCTCAGCTGTTTCATACACTGCAGCTTTTCTTTAGTCAAATATCTTCCTCCAACCGTCGTACCCTCCCTGGAAGCCCTGGAACCTTTTGGAATCCCTTTCAGATATTTGTCTGTCAAAGCGCCCTGAGCCAGCGGGCTGTAGGCAATGCAGCCCACTCCCGCTTCCTCCAACGTGTCCAAAAGCCCGTCTTCCACCCATCGTTCGAACATATTATATCGGGGCTGATGAATCAGACAGGGTGTTTTGTTGGATTTTAATATCTCAATCGCTTTTCTGGCTTCGGGTTCCTGATAATTGGAGATTCCCACATAAAGCGCCTTACCTTGACGTACAATATCACTGAGGGCTCCCATGGTTTCCTCCAAAGGAGTCTCTGGGTCTGGTCTGTGATGGTAAAATATATCCACATAATCTATCTTCATTCTGGACAGGCTCTGATCCAGACTTGCCATAAGGTACTTCCTGGAACCCCAGTCTCCATAAGGTCCAGGCCACATGGAAAAGCCTGCCTTTGTGGAAATGATCATCTCATCCCGGTAATCAGACATGTGTCTGTGAAGTATTTTCCCGAAATTTTCTTCTGCCAGCCCTCTGGCCGGACTTCCGTAATTATTAGCCAGATCAAAGTGGGTAATTCCATGGTCAAATGCGCAGAAAATGATTTCCTGCTGTTCCTCAATGCTTTTTTCCAAGCCAAAGTTCTGCCACAGCCCCAAAGAAATCTGCGGAAGCTTTATGCCGCTTTTTCCGCAGCGTTTATAAGCGATCTCATCATATCTATTATTTTCAGGTATATACATATTTTAATCTCCTGTCCTGATCATTGCTGCATGTCGTCCTGTCTGGCATAGTTTTCAAAAACTTGTCCAATAGGTTCATGGATCACCAGATCTGCCTGAGTGTCACGGCTGGTTTCCGATTTGTTTATCAAAACCAGTTTCTTTCCTTCATAGTAGTCAATAAGTCCTGCTGCCGGATACACCACAAGGGAAGTCCCTCCTACAATCAGCACGTCTGCCTGTCGAATGTATTGTACAGCTTTCTGAAGCGTCTTTTGATCCAGTCCTTCCTCATAAAGCACCACATCCGGCTTAATGGTGCCGCCGCAGGAACATTTCGGTACCTTATCTGCCTGGATTACTGCTTCCAGCCCATAATACTTCCCGCACCTTTCACAGTAATTCCTGTGTATGGAACCATGAAGTTCCAGAACCTCCCGGCTTCCCGCCATCTGGTGAAGCCCGTCAATATTCTGGGTGATGACGGCTTTTAGCTTTCCCTGCTGCTCCAGCCTGGCAAGAGCAAGGTGGGCAAAATTGGGCCTGGCATTGGTAATAATCATTTTGTTTTTATAAAATCGGTAAAATTCCTCCGGATTTTTTTTGTAAAAGCTGTGGCTGATAATCGTCTCCGGCGGATATTTGTATTCCTGATGATACAGCCCGTCCTGGCTTCTGAAATCTGGTATGCCGCTTTCTGTGGAAACTCCTGCTCCTCCGAAAAAAACAATATTGCTGCTTTGCTCGATCCACTGTTTTAAAGTTTCTTTCTCTGTCATTTCTGCTTAACCTCCTGATAATTGTTCATTAAGCCATTTCTGGGCATCCTTCAGCCCTTCATCTGTAAAAGGAAACAATCTGACCTTCTTTTGTTCTTCCAAAGTCGCATCTGAACATGTTTCCCCTATCCAACAAACCGCTGCCAGCTGGTTTTCGTCCCCATCAGCACTCCGTCTCTCAAGAACAAATCTTAAGGCTCCATCGCTTCCTGTAAAACGGCTTTTCTTTAACAAAGGAATCCCCATAATTCCAGACAGATTGATCATTTTCGTCCTCTTTCCTCCTTACTCCCCTGCAGCCTTCCAAATCCTTTGACATACAATTGCCAAAAGTCTTTCTTAAGTATACCACATAAACAATAATTTGACCTAATATATTAAGAGAAAAGCAATACATTATCCTGTCTTTTCCTGTAAAATGAAGAAAAAAGAAGAAAGGACTGAGCCTTTATGAATTCCATACGAAAACTTATGTCTGTATCAGCATTATCTTTAAGCATGGCGGCGCTGGCAGGCTGTAGCCAGGCACAGGCTCCTCAGACAGTATCAATTCCCAATATCCTTCAGGTAGAAAATCTGGAACAAAATGTTATTACGGTTCAAAGCACCGAAACCGTAAAGGTCGTACCTGACATGGCGGAGATCCGTTTTGCTGTTTCTACTCAGGAAAAAGACGCAAAAACCTGCCAGGAAAAAAACAATGAAGATCTGACCCGGGTAATCCAGTTTTTAACAGATTTTGGCATTGCCAAGGAATCTATCCAGACCTCCCGCTATGGCCTGAACCCTATTTATGACTGGTCTGCAGGACAGACCATCACAGGCTATGAGATGGAAACCTCTCTTACAGTATCTGATGTTACCATTGAGCAGACCGGAACTTTAATTACCGCCTGTGTAGATGCAGGCATTAACAATATTAACCATATCTCCTATTTATCCAGTCAGTATGACTCCTGTTATCAGGAAGCCCTGGCCAAAGCCATTGACTCTGCACGTGAAAAAGCTCAGGCCCTGGCTGAAGCAGGCGGCTGCACCCTTGGCGCCATTGTCCATGTGGAAGAATATTCTGACATGCAGGCAGCCAGATATGAAGGTTATGCCAAAACGACGGCTATGGCCAGCGGCGCCGAAGTGGAAGATATGGCTGTAGAACCTGGGCAGGTCAGCGTTGAAGCCCGCATTTCCGTAGATTTCTCCATTCAATAATCCGTATTTTTTTATTAAAAAGCCGACGGGGCTTAATCTGCTGTTTCCCGCCGGCTTTATTAATAAAATTTATCTTTGATACAGTCCATACTGTGCAGCCCGCTCCATGGCTGACTCAATTACTTTATCCATATCATAATATTTGTATTCTGCCAGCCTGCCTCCAAAGATCACATGGCCTTCCTCTGCCGCTTTGGCGGCATATTTCTCATACAACTTCTGATTCTTCTCATCATTTACTGGATAATAAGGTTCCATTCCTGCCTGCCAGTCTGCCGGATATTCCCTGGTAATTACAGTCTTAGGCTGAGTTCCGAACTCAAAATGCTTATGTTCAATAATCCTGGTATAAGGCGTTTCCCTGTCTGTATAGTTCACTACGGCAACTCCCTGATAATTATCCGTATCCATTACCTCTGTTTCAAATTTCAGGCTGCGGTATTCCAGTTTTCCAAAGCAGTACCCATAGTAGGAATCCAAAGTACCTGTATATACAATGGTTTCACCCAGGCTGTTATAGTACTCCCTTTTATCTAAATAATCAACGCCGCATTCAATGTCGCAGCCCTCAAACAATTTTTCCGTAACAGCATTATAGCCGCCTATGGGAATACCTTGGTACAAATCGTTAAAATAATTATTGTCATACGTATAGCGCACCGGCAGGCGCTTTATAATAAATGCAGGCAGATCCCGGCAGTCCCGTCCCCACTGTTTCTCTGTATACCCTTTTACTAATTTCTCATACAGATCAGTTCCCACCAGGCTAATGGCCTGTTCTTCCAGGTTCTTTGGTTCCCCGGCAATACTGGACCTCTGCTTTGCAATAATGGCCATAGCCTCCTTTGGAGTGGAAATCCCCCACATTTTGCTGAATGTGTTCATATTAAAAGGCATGTTGTACATCTCGCCTTTATAATTGGCCACAGGGCTGTTGGTATATCGGTTAAATTCCGTCAGGCTGTTGACAAAATTCCAAACTTCCCGGTTGCTGGTGTGGAAAATGTGTGCTCCATATTTGTGCACATGGATTCCTTCTGTTTCCTCACAGTAAATGTTTCCGCCAATATGTTCCCGCCTCTCCACTGCCAGGCAGCGTTTCCCCTGTTTTCTGGCAAGATATGCCCATACTCCTGCAAACAATCCGCTGCCTACCAGTATGTAGTCATATTTTTTCATATCCGCTTCTGTCCTTTCTTTTTTTCCTGCCGCAGTTTTCCCCTTCTGTCTCAAACACTTTCCCCATAAGCACCACAACAGATCTGCCATTTACCGTATACTTTTTCTGGTCGTCCAGAAGAGGTTCCTTTCCCGGCTCATAGTGCCCATTAATCTCGTTAAGGCTTGTATCCATAGCCAAGTACCATCTCCGGTTCTTTGGAAGATGAGGCGGGCCGAACTCATGAGGTTCCCAATGCATATTATACATCACATAAAAATAATCATCCGGGCTTCCGTCCTGTTTCTTTCCGTATTCGCCGCAGTAAAGCACCCCCAGCTGTCTGCGGAAATTTTCATATTCAGGCCGCCATGCTTTTTCTCCGTGAAATGAAATGTCCGGATGTCCGCAGGCAAGGTAATCCATGTTCAGCGCCTCTTCTTCCATGTGAAATACAGGATGGGCTTTGCGGAATGCTATTATATACTTTGCAAACTCATATATATCTTTGTTGGTTCTCAGCTGATTCCAGTTAACCCAGGAAATATCATTATCCTGGCAGTACGCATTATTATTGCCTGATTTCGAGTTCCCTGCTTCATCCCCTGCCAGCAAAAGAGGCGTTCCCTGGCTGAGAAACAGAAGCGCCATGGCATTGCGTATTTGCTGCTGGCGAATCTCCACCAGTTTCCTTTTCTTGGACATTCCTTCCAGGCCGCAGTTCCAGCTGTAATTATAGTCGCTGCCGTCCCGGTTGTCCTCGCCGTTTGCTTCATTGTGCTTTCTCTCATAAGATACCATATCCATCATGGTAAATCCATTGGTATGGGCCATATAGTTAATAACCCCATAGCCTTTGGGATTATTGCCAGTTCGGAAGATCAACGGATGTATCTGATCCTCGTCGCCTTTCAGCACACGGCGCATGTCTGTCAGAAAGCCGTCATTATAATCTGCAAGATGCTTAACTTTACTTCCCTCCACTCCGTTCCAGCTGGTAGCAAACAGCTTGGTACGCTTTAAATACGGATCTTTCCCAATAAGTTCCACAGGTGCATATCCCACTAAATGGATTCCGTCTGCATGATACTCTTTCACCCAAAACCGAATAATGTCCAAAACCAAGGCCGGACTCTCTTTTCCGCTGAAATAAAGCTCAATAATCAGTTCCAGCCCCTGTCTGTGAAGTTCCTTCACCAGTTTTTTCAGTTCATATACTGGCTGCTTCTTCTGTCCGCTGCTGTAGGAAGCTTTCGGGGCATAATAATACCCGCTGGTATATCCCCAGTAATTCAGTCTCCCTGTCGGTTCCGGCCTCCGTGCCGCCTTAGGGTTCCATTCGCTTTCCTGAACCAGAATCTCCTGAAACTCATTAACCGGCATAAGTTCCAAAGCCGTTGCCCCCAGTTCTTTTATATAAGGGATCTTTTCCATCAATGCTCTGAAGGTTCCTTTATTCCTTACGCCGGAGGAGCGGTGGCAAGTCATTCCCCGGACATGGCAGCGATAAATAATGCTCTCGTGCAGCGGCGTCTCCAGAGGCCTGTCTCCTTCCCAGTCAAAAACTTCTCCATATAAAGGGCTTTTCATGAGACGGTTGATATTCTCCGGATCTCCCCATTGTTCCCAGCCCGTAAACTGCCGTCCGCAGGGATCAGGCCTCAAGACACCATCCATTTCCAGGCAATACATGGTTTTTCTCGGCCATCTGCCTTCCACTGTCAGATTCCATACATCGCCTTCTTTTTGGGCCGGATCCATGGGGATCTTAAGGCTTGGTTCGTCACTTTCCTGTTGAAATAATACCAAGCTGCAGCTTGTCTTTGCTCCAATCACTGATATGTGCAGTTTTCTGTCCATTATCGTAAGTCCTATCGGATATCTCTGCGCTTCTTCTGTCAATCTTCTGTACTGCTCCACGGTTAGCCCCCTTATCTCTCAGTAGCAATCCTTTCCGCCAGTTCATTTAAGTACATCCAGCGCTCCATTTTCTCTTCCAGTTGTCTTTCTCTTTCTTCCTTTTCTTCCATCAATCGTTTTAATTCTACAAAATCCCTGGCCGCTGCCTCCATCCGCCTGTCCAAATCAGCTATATCTTCTTCCAATGTCTGAATCTGATCCTCTATTATCTCCCAATCTTTTTGTTCCTGGTAAGTAAACTTAAGTTTTTTCTCCCTGACCCGTCCGCCTTTCCGGCCTGGCGCATTTTCGCCGGTTCTTTTTTCTGTACTTTCCTTCCCGCCCTCTTCCGAGTGCTTTCTCTCATATGCAGCCTGATAATCCGTATATCCGCCTTCGTACTGGACAACTTGTCCCTGACCTTCAAAGGCAAAAATCCGGTTCACGATTCTGTCCAAAAAATATCTGTCATGGGATACCGTAATCACGATCCCATCAAACCCGTCCAGATAATCTTCTAATATAGTAAGTGTCCTGATATCCAAGTCATTGGTAGGTTCATCCAAAAGAAGCACATTAGGAGCATCCATAAGAATCCGCAAAAGATATAATCTCCGCTTCTCCCCTCCTGACAGGCGGCTGATCACCGTATGCTGGATCTCTGGCGGGAAGAGAAACCGCTCCAGCATCTGAGATGCGCTGATGCTTCCATCCTTGGTCTGAACATATTCCGCCGCATTTCTGATATATTCGATTACTTTCAGGCCTTCATCCATGTCCTCATTTTCCTGGGAAAAATAGCCTGTCTTTACAGTCTGTCCTATGACAATGCTTCCTTTATCTGGTTTTACCCATCCGGCAATCATTTTCATCAGAGTCGATTTTCCGCTGCCGTTAGGCCCTACAATACCTACCCTGTCATTTTTCAGGAAAATGTACTGAAAGTCCCGTACCAGCACCTTATCTCCATAAGCTTTGCACAGGCCCTGGATTTCCACAGTAGTCCTGCCTAACCGGCTGGAAACCGACTCCATCTCTACCTCTTTATCAAGCTCCGGCCCTTTCTGGTCACGGAGAGCCTCATATCTCTGGATATGGGCCTTCTGCTTAGTAGAGCGCGCCCTGGCTCCTCGCTGAATCCATGCCAGTTCCACCTTCAATATAGACTGCCGTTTCCGCTCTGTAGCTGCCGCCATATCCAGGCGTTCCGCTTTTAATTTCAGATATCCCTCATAGTTAGCCTGATAACTGTAAAATTTCCCCTTGTCCAATTCTACGATGCGGTTTGTTACACTATCCAAAAAATACCTGTCATGGGTAATCATCAGAACAGAACCGCGAAACTTCTTTAAATATTCCTCCAGCCACTGTGCCATCTGGCTGTCCAGATGGTTGGTTGGTTCATCCAAAATGAGAAGATCCGTATTTGACATAAGCGTACTTACTAATGCCACTCTTTTTCTCTGGCCCCCGGAAAGGGTTTCCACCTTGGCATTATAGTCAAGAATCCCCACCTTTGTCAGCATGGTTTTGGCCTGGCTTTCCAAATCCCAAATATGGGCATGTCCTTTATTATCCCGGACTATGCTCTCCAATATCGTATCTCTCTCCACAAATCCTGGATTCTGGGGAAGATAGCGCATATCCAGATTCCGTCTGCGCACCACGTTTCCGCCATCCGGTTCTTCCAGCCCAGCCGCAATCTTCAGCAGCGTGGACTTGCCAGTGCCGTTAATACCAATAATGCCGATTTTTTCTCCTTCGTTGATGCTAAAGTCTGTATCATCAAACAGCAGCCGCTCCGTATATGACTTTGTTAAATGTTCTATGGTTATTAGATTCATGATATCACCAATTCCACCGGGCAGTGATCCGACCCGGCAATCTCTGTATGAATTTCCGCACGGATCAGCCGCTCTTTCAGGCACTGGGATACGCAGAAATAGTCAATACGCCACCCGGCATTTTTCTCCCTTGCTTTGAACCGGTAAGACCACCAGGAATAAATCTCTGCCTTATCCGGATTAAAATAGCGGTACGTATCAATAAATCCTGCCTCCAGAAGCTTCGTGAATTTTTCCCGCTCCTGGTCTGTAAAGCCGGCATTGTTATGGTTTGTTTTAGGATTCTTTAAATCAATCTCTTTATGAGCCACATTTAAGTCACCGCAGAAAATCACAGGTTTTTTCTCTTCCAGCTTCTTCAGGTACGCCAGAAATGAATCCTCCCACTCCATGCGGTATGACAGCCGGGCCAACTGGCTCTGGGAGTTGGGGGTATAGCATGTTACAACATAATAGTCCTCATATTCGGCAGCAATAACCCGTCCCTCCTGATCATGCTCTTCGATTCCCATACCGTTTGTAACAGACAGCGGTTTCTCTCTGGTAAACAGGGCCGTTCCCGAATATCCCTTCTTTTGAGCATAGTTCCAATACTGGTAATACCCCTCCATGGGAAGATCTATCTGCCCCTCCTGCAGTTTGCTTTCCTGAATACAAAAAATATCCGCATCTGCCTGTTTAAAATATTCTAAAAAGCCTTTGCCAACACAGGCCCTCAATCCGTTCACATTCCAGGAAATCAGTTTTTTCATGCTCTCATTTTCTCCCTTCTCATTTCCCATTAATCCAGTATAGCACAGGAAATGTGAAAACTGCAATTAATTTCAAAAAAAATTTCCAATTTTCAGATATTACCAACAAATTGGGGAGAGATAATGAAATAACTTGAAAGAGTCATAGAATTTGATATAATAACACTATATGTTTTTGAATCGTACGCTGCCATTTGCATCAGCTCCCAAGCTGGTGGCTGCGGACAATACTATATAATATCTGAACCTAAGAAAGGGGTATACAGACATGAGAACGGAATCCGACTCCATCGGAACCCTGGAAGTTCCTAAAAAGGCCTATTACGGAGTTCAGACACTAAGGGCCAGGCACAATTTTAACATTACCGGACGGCCTCTGCATCCAGTATTTATCAATAATCTGGCCAAAATAAAAAAGGCTGCGGCTATGACCAACATGTCTGCCAATGTTCTGGATGAACGTATCGGCAAGGCCATACTTCAGGCCTGTGACGAAATCATCGCCGGAAAGCTGCATAACCAGTTTATTGTGGACGCCATCCAAGGCGGAGCGGGAACTTCTGCCAATATGAATGCAAATGAAGTCATCGCCAACAGAGCCATCGAGATTTTAGGCGGAGAAAAGGGTGATTATTCCATTGTCCATCCCAATGACCATGTAAATATGGCCCAGTCCACCAATGATGTAATCCCCTCTGCCGGAAAGCTGACGATTCTGGAACTTCTGCCCTCTCTTGTTAAAGAATTGGAACGGCTTCACAAGGCATTGAACCAAAAAGCCGTGGAATTTGATGATGTAGTAAAAATTGGCCGGACTCAGCTTCAGGATGCGGTCCCCATTCGTCTGGGCCAGTCTTTTGAAGCTTATGCCGCTGTGGTGAAAAGGGATATTGAGCGGCTGGACGGGCTGGATGAAGATCTTCAGAGGCTGAATATCGGCGCTACGGCTGTGGGCACTGCTATTAATGTTAATCCTGTGTACCTGTTCCATATTATAAAGAACGTGAATCTGGTGTGCCAGACTAACTGCTACCAGGCAGAAAACCTGTTTGACGCTACCCAGAATCTGGACTGCTTTGTACATATCTCCTCCGCATTAAAAACCTGTGCTGTCAGCCTGTCTAAAATATGCAATGACCTGCGCCTTTTATCCAGCGGGCCTAAAACAGGGCTTGGAGAAATCAACCTTCCGCCTAAGCAGAATGGCTCTTCCATTATGCCTGGCAAAATAAATCCGGTAATCCCAGAAGTGGTCAGCCAGGTAGCTTTCAATGTTATCGGCAATGATGTTACTGTCACACTTGCCGCTGAGGCAGGCCAGCTGGAATTAAATGCTTTTGAACCGGTTATCTTCTATAATATATTTGAGTCCATCGACACATTAACCGGCGCTGTTCAGACTTTGATTGATAACTGCATACTGGGCATTACCGCCAATCGGGATCGCTGTGAACATCTGGTAGAATCCAGCGTGGCCATTGCAACTGCGCTGTGCCCATCTATAGGGTATAAAAAAGCTGCAGATATTGCAAAGCAGTCCCTACAGACCGGAGTGTCTGTCCGTGATCTGGTTCTGCAGCAGAACCTTATGACACCGGAGCAGTTAGAGCAATGTATGAACTTAAAAGCACTGACGCTTCCCGGGCATATGGCTGAGTACCGAAAGCTGTAACAAATCAAACCTGAATCCGCTGCCGAACAGGCGGATTCAGGTTTGCCAAATGTGCCCGCCAGACTTTCATATGTGATAGTACGTCTGATGCCGGGTGCATGCAGGTTTAATATGTAAATAACTGAACCCAGTATTTCACACCGTTGGAGCCTTCATAAAATCCTACGCCGATTTTTGTGTAACTTCCATTAAGAATGTTTGCTCTGTGGCCCTGGCTGTTCATCCATCCATCCATTACCTCCTGGGCCGTTCTCTGACCATATGCAATATTCTCTCCGCTTCCCCGGTATTTTACTCCATTTTCATCTAAAGCCGTGTTGTAGTAGCTCCCATTAGGACGCGTATGGGAAAAGCTGCTGGAAATCTCCTTTGCCCTGACTGCAGCAGCAGATGCCAAATCCGAAGCCTCTGTTACTGACGGCAATCCCATCTTGGCCCTCTCTTCATTCACCAGGCTTATTACCTGCTGCATGTAAGAGTTTTCCGGGTTCTGAGTCCCTGGATTCTCGGTTCCTGGATTCTCAATGCCCGGATTCTCAATGCCCGGATTCTCAATGCCCGGATTCTCAATGCCCGGATTCTCAATGCCCGGATTCTCAATATCTGGGCAGTCAGGTGTTGTCGGGCAGTTCCATGAACCGGAACCGTCAGGGATTGTGGGACAGTTCCATGGGCCGGAACCGTCAGGGATTGTAGGACAGTTCCATGAGCCGGAACCGTTAGGTGTTTCCGGACAGTTCCATGGAATAAATCCGTTAGGCGTCAGCAATGTATTTTCATCTCCGGGGCAGTTGGGTATAAGGGGATTCTCCAGCGTTCCCGGAAGCGTTGCTCCAAAAGATCCGTTCCAATCTCCCAGGCATCCATTGCTTCCTCCTGTCGGTGTTACCATCTGCAATATATCATTCAGAGAATATCCGTTCCTTGCAGATACCCCGTTGCTGCAGTTTCCGCCCATAACATAGGCTCTCACCGCCGCCTGAGATGTCATCGTTGTCATTCCTGTCATCGCTGTTGCTGCTACTGCAGCGTATAATGCCAATCTCTTCATAGTATCCTCCTGTCTGTTACAAATATTTTACATTTCTGTTACAAAATAATATTATCATACAGAACCTGGGAATTCCATAGGGAAACACTGGTCATAATGGCGGCATTTTCCTGACCTTGAAAATCGTGCCACGGCTTTATGCATTGAATTATTATTAAGGAAAACTATGGATTGACACAAAAATCCCTACCTATTATACTAATTTTAGTAGCACTATACTTTCGGTATAAGGGGGATTTTTAAATGGGAGACTCATCAGGCAATATTTTGATCGATCAGTTCAGACAATGGGTTCTGACCCGAACAAGCCCGAATTACAAGCTTTTTGTAAGCGAAAAGGATGATAATGTGATTGTTATTGAAACCAGTTACTGCCAGGGCGAGGTTACCTTCTTTCCCATGAACATTATTCAGCTTTCTGTGCTGAACCTGGTTACTAACCGTCATGTATTCTACCTGCATTTCCAGATGCATACTCTGGAACACGCCATGAATCTGTTTGGCGAGATGCTGGAATGTGTTCAAAAGCTGACTGCCAAGCCACCTGTCCGCGTTCTCTTATCCTGCACCAGCGGCCTGACCACCGGATTTTTTGCACAGAAGCTAAACGAATCCGCACAGCTCCTTTCTCTGGATTATGAGTTTTCCGCTGTTTCCTACGGAAATTTGTACCAATCAGCCAGTCAGTATGATATTATCCTTCTGGCTCCTCAGATATCTTACATATATGATACGGCCCGGAAAATTCTTCACGACAAAAAGGTCTGCAAAATACCGCCTAAAACTTTTGCCACTTATGATGTTCGGGCCGTATTCACAGATCTGGAGCCGCTGCATCAGCCCACCATGTCCCACAACAGGGCCTATCCTGGCAAGCTTCCTTTAAAACAGCAGATTAAGCCTCACGTTAAAATTCTGACCATCGGGCTTTTAAGTGAGGACAAGCACTATCTGTTTACTTCCAGAATCTATAATGAGCACAATGATATTATTTATGACGAGGTCAGTATAAAATCGCGAATTTCCCTGGAAGATATATACGATCTCTGTGATATGGCCTTTGCTATTTACCCTGATATTCAGCTGACTGGGCTTTCCATGCCGGGAATTATTGATGAGGGGCGCCTTACGCTTCTCACACAGGGATTTGATGAAAGCAATATCCTGGAGTGCCTGTCTAAAAAATATTCCCGCAAGTTTATTTTAAGCAACGATGCTAACTGTATTGCCGTAGGCTATTATTCTTCTCAAGATCAGTATCTCTCGCCGTCCCTCCTGTTCCAGCCTTACATCGGTTCCGCCGGAGGAGTGGGCAGTATCTGCAACGGGCGGCTTATTGAGGGGTATAAACATGTTGCAGGCGAAATCCAGTATCTGCCTGCCAACAGCAAAGTCAGCCGCTCTTCCCTGTGTCTTACTCCAGAGGGCGCTTTGGCCTGGGTGGCACAGTCCATTGTATCATTGATCTGTATTTTGGGGCCGGATGTCCTTCTTCTTTCCTCCCGTCTCATTGTACAGACTGATGAACTGATACGGGAAATCGGAAAATATATTCCTACCAAATATATTCCGGATATTATTCAGCTTCGTGAAGTAAAAAACTATATGCTTCTTGGGCAGATGATTTTATGTACAGAAGAACTGGAAGCACATGACTCAGAACAGGCCCCTGCCTGACTTATGACAGGCAAACAGGCAGCTGCAGATATTTTCAGCCTGCAGCTGCCTGTTTCCGTTCTCTTTTACCCTGCTCTTCTGCGATTCGGCTTTTACAGTTCTTTACCTTCCTGCTTTCCTGTCCCCGCTTTTGAGTACAGTGCTTTTACCCCCACTCCAGGAAGCCTGCCCAGTTTTCCTGATAATGCGCTGATGCTGTTTACAGGCGCGTCAATTACAACGCTTATAATATTAATTCCCCTTTTTTCATATGGCAGTCCCATACGCCCAATAATAAACTGCCCATATTCATGAAGCAATCCATTTACTTCCCCTGCCATCTGTTTATCTTCCACTATGATTCCAATTACTGCAATTCTGGTTTCCTGTTCCATTTTCCCTTCTCCTTTTGGCTCTTTTCCTAATTGTAAAACCTTAAAGCCGGAAAATCAATCGGACAATGGGATGAATCATGAAAAATATTTCTGCTGCAAGATCACAAAAATACCGGTTCCGACTTTAGTGTCTGAACCAGTATTTTACATGCGCCTTCAGGGACTCGAACCCTGGACAAATAGATTAAGAGTCTACTGCTCTACCAACTGAGCTAAAGGCGCTTTTATTAACTTGTCTTTTGGAACTTTCAATATTATACGTCCAATAGCTCCAAATGTCAAGCAGTTAATTTATTCTGCCGGAAAAAATATTAAAGAACCTGTTCTTCCGGCAGAAGTTTTTTTACAGCTGTGTAAATTCTCCGGCTCCCTCTCTCATTGCCGGATTATATTTTAAATCCAAAAATTGGCTGAAGTTTTTGCCATACATCTTTTCCAGTTCAGAACTATACCCCACAACCATATGGGGCTGCTCTTCCACGTATATCTTTAGGGCCTCCTGGGTATCTTTCTCAGACAAGGCAATATGGAACACCTTTTTTTCCTTCGTAAACAGACGCATCTCACTTACGCTGTTTCGTCCGGTCCGCCTGAAGTAATAGCCCCACACCAGTTCTTTATTGGACAGAATCTGGGCAACATTGCCCTGCATATATACAGTCCATTTTTTCCCCAGCCATACGGTTTTATCAATAAGGTGCGCCTGTTTAAAATCTTCCTCAATAGCTGCTATGGAAGTCAAGCTGTCTTTCTGCAGATACTTCTGAATGTTTTTCATGTATGCATTGCCGAAAAAGCCCATGGTACTGATAATGGCAAACACCAAAAGACCGGCTGCCAAAGCCATCAAAACCCAAAATAAAGGAGCATTTAATCCGCCGATATTCTTCGTATCCAGTTCATAGAAATACATCTTGTCAAATTCTGACTCTGAAATGTCCAGCTTTCCAAGAGCCTGCCTGAAATACATCTCCGTCTGAGCATCCATAGGCGTCCAGACGCCTTTGACCGTAACCGGGTCCGGAGGCGCCACCTGGCCTGTCTCATCATTCCAGTAGGCAAATGCCTCATCTATTTTTGAAGCCATCTCCTGCTGTCTGCTCTTGTTCAGGTAAATGCTGTAAAAATACCATATGGATGCCTCTTTCTCATAATCATCTACAGACTGGAATGTGAGATAGCTGTATCCGTTTACACTGGTGCTGCTTCCTCCATACTTTCTTGTGGTGGTTGTGGTATGCTCTATGTAGTCATACAGAAAATATTCCGCATCAATTGTTACATACTTCCCTTTATAAGATTCCGGGTCTGCTGTAATATCCAGCCTTGTGGGTCCGGTTATCACATCAAATATTGCAAATTTTGTGACTGCCAGCAGTACAACAATGCCGATAACAGAAAATATAACTCTTAACATGTTGGACTTTTTCGCTTTTTTCTTAAGTGTTTCTACCATGGTTTTCCCCCCATACTATTCTCTATTTTTTGGACGGGTACACTGCCTGTCCTTATCTTATTATAAATATTTTATTTCTTTTCGTCAATAAGCTCCTTTTTCCACCCTAAGCTTATCTGCTGTTTACTGGTATCCGGCAAACTGCAGGCTATGCTGCCATCTAAAACCCCATGCCCCTTACTTTTCATATTTTAAAAAGTAATGCAAGGCTCCCAGCAGATTGGCATCATTTCCTTTTTCGCATGCTACAATTTCAGGCTGAAGATACTCCATCTGCTGTCCCTTTACCAGTTCTTTATATGTTCTTCTAATATCTTCCATAATCTGGGGATTTCCGCTGATTCCGCCGCCGATAGCGATAATCTCCGGATCATATGCGAACTGAACATTTACACATCCCACAGCCATGTAATGGAGAAATTCCTTTACCGCAGCGTCCGCTTCTTTGACGCCCTGTCCGGCTAATTCCATCAGTTCTTTCCCGTCCACCTGTTTCCCGCAAGCCTTACTATATCTCCTTGCCTCCTGCTCCAGGGTAAAATAACTCCAGCAAAGCAAAACCCCGTCTTTTATACCTCCCATAGGGAAATTGCCAATCTCCGCTTTATTCATGGTAGTTCCCGGATACAGCTCCCCGTTCTCTATTACCGCTCCGCCTACGCCGCTTCCCACAATAACAAATGCTATGTTTTTATGCTTTTTCCCCACTCCCAGCCATGCCTCTCCTAAAGCTGCAGCATTGGCATCATTAACCATGGAAACCTTTTTAGAACCGCATCTTTCGGAAATCAACTTTTTCAGAGGACATTTATGAAGCTGTTCCACTGCGCTGATGCCATAAATAATCCCCTCTTCGCTGTGGACTTCCCCTGGAAAACTGCAGGCGATTCCTTCTACTGGCTGTACGGTTTTATAAATAGCCTCTACCTGATCCAAAAAGCCCTCCAGAGTTTTCCCCACTGCCGTCTTTCCGTTCTCCAACATAACTCCGTTTTCGTCACACACAGCATATTTAATGCTTGTTCCCCCTGTATCCAGACATAAATATTTTTTTGCCATTAATTATATTTCCCCCTTTATTCACCTTATCTATTTTACTTCTGCTTACATTGTACAAGCTTGATAAAGTCCTGTCAAATCTTTGTTGTAAATGAATCTGTGCAGCCTTTTCCAGATATGTAAGCTTACAGCTCCGCCATATAAGCGTCTGAAGCTTCCGGCTTCACGGTTAAAGAATTTCCACAGCAAAAAAGCACCGGCCCCAATGCTCCTTGTCATCAAAACCAGTACTTTGCTGCGCCTTCAGGGACTCGAACCCTGGACAAATAGATTAAGAGTCTACTGCTCTACCAACTGAGCTAAAGGCGCTTTCTGTTATTAACTTTTATGTTGTCTCCGCAACACAAACATTATACTACCGCATGATACGTCAAATGTCAACCCTTATTTTTCACAAATTTTCCATAATTCCTCATGGGCTGTTACAATTCGGCAGCCTTCGCCAAATAGTGCGCCTATCCGCCTTTTTAATTCCATACGATTCAGAAGCATCTTTCGCTTTCCGCTCTATTATGCATCCTCCAGGCTAACCGCCGCATGCGGTTAGCCTGGAGGGCAGACAGACAGCAGCTATAAAACTCCTTGCTGCCTTACAGCATTTCCTCAATCGCAGCTACCAGGGTTCTCTTGTCCTGCATTCCTATCATCTTCTTAACAGCTTTCCCGCTTTTAAACACCAAAAACGTAGGAATTGACATAATGCCATATTCCATGGCAATATCCTGATTCTCATCCGTATTGATCTTGCCTACTTTTGCCTTTCCTTCATATTCCTCCGCCAATGTCTCTACCACCGGAGCCATTGCCTTGCATGGGCCGCACCAGTCTGCATAGAAATCCACCAGCACAGGAATCTCAGACTGATAAACCTCTGTCTCAAAGTTGCTGCTTGTTAGTTTCATCGCCATATCGTTTTCCTCCTATTTTTTAGCATCCTTTTTGCCTCCGTCTTTAAGAGCCTTTTCCGCCTCTTTCAAAGACTTCTGCCATTTGATTACTTTCTTATTAAGTTCTGTCTTGTCACAGGTTGCCTGCTGCAGTTTTTTGATAATTGTTTCTTTCATAGCCATGGGTACCGCTCCGTATCCGCTTTCTAATAAGATACGCAGAATCCCCATTTCTATTCCGGACCCTGGCCCATTGATCCCTTTATAAAGCCATCCTTTGTGCAGTCAGCTTGCAGATAGGCTTTCCTTCCGCTGAAAACTTTGTTTCATACTCCGTCATCACATTGCCTTCTGCATAAGGGCTGTGATGTAAGTCAAAAGTCTGCAGCGTTATTGTCCATCCGGCTTTTGGAATGGACTCCAGGGAATAATCAAACAGCCCTCTGTTATCCGTCTTAAACTCCACAGTCCCCTGAGCCTTCAGAATCTTATCATAAACTGCCATGAATTCCGGGGACGTAAGCCGCCGCTTGGCATGGCGGTCTTTGGGCCATGGATCAGAGAAGTTAAGGTAAATCCTGCTGACCTCCCCCGGGGCAAATACATCTGCCAGAGCCCTGGCATCTATCCGCAAAAACCACAAATTAGGTAAATCCTTGCCCTTTCGTTTCTGAATAGCTTTTAAAAGCACACTGGAGTACATCTCAATCCCCACATAATTAACATCAGGGTTTGCCGCAGCCAGTTCCATAAGAAACTTCCCTTTTCCCATGCCCACCTCAATAACCACAGGATTTTCACTGCCAAACACCTGTGCCCAACAGCCTTTATTCTCCTGGGGGTTCTGAATCACATAGGGACTCTCTGCAATCTGCTCCTCTGCGCCCGGAATATGTCGCAATCTCATAAGCCTTTCCTCCGGAAAATCATTATTCTCCCATTCTAACACCCAAATCAATTCTTTTCAAGTTCTATCTTTTTCTTACATTTTTAGTAACAACATCAAATTTTACGTGCATAAATTGTCAAATAATAGTATAATAAGAATATTGACTGCACGGCACTTCTATTACTAAGGAGGTTTTTATGGCTGCACCGGATATTGCAAACACCTGGGGAGATATACGTCAGGGTGTAAAAGATGCTGAGGTTTTGATCGGTCAGAAACAATACAATCTGGCTATGATAAAATCTCGCCAGGTTCTTGAGCTTATGGTGAATTATTTATGCAGCAACGCTGCTGTTGCTGAGGAAGATCTGGCGTCTTCTATTGATTCTCTCTATGACTGCCAGTGGATTGATAAAACCACCTGCGAACATTATCATAAAATACGTATGTTAGGAAATAAGGCTGTTCATGAAGGCAATGATGATGCCTATGATGCCAATCAGGCATACCACCTGCTTTCCCAGGAAGTCTATACCTTTGCCAATGAGTACAAGTCAAAAAGGGGACGGCCTTCTTCTGGTTCTTCCAAGCGCACTGCCTCAAGGCCTGCCGGAAACAGAAGCCAAGGCGGCAGAAGTACCTCAGGCAGGGGGTCTTCAGGCAGAGGTTCCAGTTCCAGGAACCAAAGAGGACCGTCTTCTTCCAGAAGCAGGCGGCGGCCGCCTTCACAGGGATTTTCCGTATCTCCGGTTGACCTTATCCGTCTTGGTCTTGCTGTGGCGGTTATTGTGATCATCGTGGTGCTTGTACGGGTGCTGAACCCCAATAAGCCTGATGAGGAAAAAGAGACTTCTGCTTCAGCCCCCACAGAAACCTTTGCCCCTGTTACAGAACCATCCACAACGGCTCCCGTTCCGATTGAAACCATGGCGGAAACTACTCCTGCCCCGGTTTACAAAATCTCCGCTGACATACTGAATGTGCGCTCCGAGCCCTCTACTGCAGGAGAAAAGCTTGGAACTCTGGAAAACGGCACTATCGTAGATTATGTGGAAGACTATGATGATGAGTGGGCCATCATCAATTTTAACGGACAGCAGGCCTACGTAAATAAGCAGTTCCTAACCCATGATTAACCGCTGAATTTAAACGCAAAAACAGTAAAAAGCTTTCAAGGCTGCCGCATTAAACCCCATGCTTCTCCTTAATGCGGCAGTTTCTTATTATAATATTGATCTTTCTGAATAATAATTTCAAGTTTTCCTCTTGTCTCCTGACTTAGATTATACTATAATTCCGATATACGGCTGTGGCGGACAAAGCCATATAAAAATAAATCGGGAGGCATTTTGTTATGAAATTTGTCCACTATGCTCTTGGCATTCTTTTTACCTTTTGTCTGATTATTACGCTTCTTATCACCTCGGTAGAAGCTGTCACTTACTGGACTCCCGGATACTATGAAACGGAATATACCAAATACAATGTCACTGCCCATGTCCGCATGGAGATGGACGACCTGCTGGATGTAACCCAGGAAATGATGGCTTATCTGCGAGGCCGCAGGGACGATCTCCATGTCCCTACTATCATTGACGGTCAGCCTCGGGAATTTTTCAACCAACGGGAGATTGCACATATGGAAGATGTGCGCAGGCTTTTTCTGGGCGGTCTTGCACTCCGCCGTATCTGTATCATAGGAGCTGCTGTCTGTCTGGTCCTCTTGATTCGGTTAAACGCTGATATTAAAAAAGTTCTTCCCGCCTCCGTGTGTGGGGGGACAGGCCTGTTTTTTACTGCCGCATGCGGTCTGGCGGCACTGATATCCACAGACTTTACCAAGTATTTTATTATTTTCCACCAAATATTTTTTGACAATGACCTTTGGATTTTGGACGGGCGCACCGATCTTTTAATCAACATTGTACCAGAACCCTTTTTTATGGATACAGCCGCACGGATTGGAATCCTGTTTGCTGGTTCTGTGCTTATAATTTTTTTCATATGCTTTTTCTTTGTTTTTGGCCGCCGAAGATTGAAACATCATGGAGATTGATAACAGATGAAACGAATACTAGCTTTTATATTATGTACTGCTTTTTTAACCGGACTTCTTCCCTCGGCCGCCTATGGTGCTTCCCCCTGGCCTGACAACATTTCCATCCAGGCGGAAGGCGGCATCGTCATGGACGCAGATACGGGAACCATCTTGTACGGAAAAAATGCACATACCGCCTATTACCCTGCCAGTATTACCAAAATCCTGACAGCTCTTATTGTCATTGAGCGATGCGATCTGGACGAGATGGTCACGTTTTCGCACAATGCGGTTTACAATGTAGAAGAGGGAAGTAAAAGCGCCGGCCTGGATGAGGGAGATGTACTAAGCGTCAGAGACTGCCTGTATGCTCTCCTGCTGCAGTCCGCCAATGAATCGGCCAATGCCCTGGCAGAACATGTTGCTGGAAGCGTAGAAGCGTTTGCAGATATTATGAACGCCCGGGCAGCCTCTCTGGGCTGTCAGGATTCTCATTTTGCCAATCCCAGCGGCCTTAATGACCCGAACCATTATACTTCTGCATACGATATGGCCCTCATTGGACGGGCCGCTCTCAATAATGAAACTTTTATGGGAATCGACTCCACCCTTTACTACGATCTTCCTGCAACCAAGCGGAACCGTGAAGGGCTGCGTATCTACCCCGGCCACAAGATGATAAAGAAAAACATGCCAGAATATTACAGCGGTGCTCTGGGTGGAAAAACCGGATACACCTCTATTGCCGGCAACACCTTGGTGACATTTGCCCGGCGTGACGGCATGACTCTGGTGGCAGTTGTTTTAAATGGCCATGCTTCCCACTATGTTGATACCAAGGCCATGCTTAATTTTGGTTTCAAAAATTTTCTGACCGTATCTGCTGCTGACTTTGATACGGATTTTACATCTGTGGAAAATGATATGGTCATAGCCGACCTGTCCCCCACAGGGCTGTCTGGCCTGGAATTAGAGCCAAATATGAAGATAACCATTCCCAAAGACGCCGCCTTTGACGCTGTTACCTCTCAGCTTGCTTATGACCTGACTGCCGACGACCCTCCAGGTTCCATCGCCAGGGTCCAATATTATTGGAATGACCTTAAGATCGGATATACCTATTTGACCGTAAAGGCCATGTCCCCTGATCAGGTTATGCTGCCTGCTGCCGTTGTCTCCTTAGCAGAATCAGGAAGCCAGGAACAGACGCCAGACAGCTTGACAGGAGAAGACGTTTCTCCTGCCCGTGCCGCTCTCCTGCCGGCAGATCAGGCAGTCAGTCCGCAGGCAGCTTTTAATGAAGAAGAAGGCGTCATGGAAGATGCTTCCGGCAGTTCCCCAATTACTGCAGTCCTGAATTTTTTTGCATCTGTCCCCAGTGTCGTATGGCTGATTACAACAGGTGTTTTTGCTGCCGCCGCTGCTGCCGGATGTATGTTCTTTCTTAAGCAGCGCCGCAGACAGCGGGAAGACGAAGCCCGGATGGCACGCCGGCAGCGGCGCCTGGAACGTCTTCAGGAATCCGGCATTTCCACTGAACAATTTGAATTCCTGGTACAGCAGAAACGTTCCCTGGCAGCAAAGAAAAGCGGCGTTGGCAGCAATTGGAAAAAAATGTTATGAAACGATCCATTTTACTCCATAATATTAAAATTACCGTTTTCTTTCTGACTGCTGCCACATTGCTCTCCACTGTTTTTTTTCTGTTATCCAACAACTCAGCCAATGTTGCCATCATCTATGTTTTGGCTACGGTTTTAGTTGCCCGCAATACGTCCGGATATGTGCCTGGAATTGTAGCAGCATTTCTCAGTGTGGTGTTTATCAATTTTGTATTTACCTATCCTTACATGGCGCTGAATTTTACCTTAGACGGATACCCGGTTACCTTTCTGGGCATGGTAATTATAGCTTCCCTTACCAGTACCCTTACCACCCATCTTAAGGAACAGACTCGGATTTTAAAAGAGCGGGAGCATATGCTTATAGAAGCAGAGAAAGAAAAGATGAGGGCCAACCTTCTGCGGGCTATTTCCCATGATCTGCGGACTCCTCTTACCGGAATCATCGGAGCGGCGGAGTCCTATCTGGAACAGGAATCCCTGTTAAATGAATGGGAAAAGGACAGGCTGGTGGAAACGATTTCCGAAGATGCACAATGGCTTCTTCACATGGTGGAAAACCTCTTATCTGTTACAAGAATAAATAATCAGACAGCTTGTGTAAAAACCGCTCTGGAGCCTCTTGAGGAAGTAGTCTCTTCCGCCCTGCAGCGATTTCACAAACGCCTGCCTGAGTCAAAAGTCCAGGCCCAGATTCCTGATGAACTGATTATGATTCCCATGGACGCAACTTTAATTGAGCAGGTGCTGATTAACCTTTTAGAAAACGCAGTCTACCACAGCGGCACTGAGCTGCCTGTCAGCCTAAACGTAACTGTTGACAGCCGCCAGGCATCTTTTCATATTCGTGACTATGGTTTAGGTCTTGAGTCTGAAGCCCTGGATTCCCTTTTTGATGGATACGCCCTTACGAAAAACCACAGCAGCGATTCCCATAAAGGAATGGGCATTGGCCTATCCATCTGCAAGACGATTATTAATGCCCACCATGGGCAGATTTTTGCAAAAAATCACTCCGACGGAGCGGAATTTACATTTACATTACCTTTAGGAGAATATACTCATGAGTCAGAAATTGACAGTAGTAATTATTGAAGATGAAAAGAATATATGCCGGTTTATCGAATCTGTCCTGGCAGGGGAATCCTATAAAACTGTTACAGCCTCTACTGGAACAGAAGGTCTTTCCGTTGTCGCCTCCCAATGTCCGGATATTATTCTTCTGGATTTAGGACTTCCTGACATGGACGGAATGGAAGTCATCAGGAATGTCCGCCAGTTTACCCATACGCCTATTATTGTTATTTCAGCCCGGACTCAGGAAGACGAAAAGGTATCCGCTCTGGATTGCGGAGCTGATGACTACATCACCAAGCCTTTTGGAACTTCGGAGCTAATGGCCCGCATCCGCACAGCCTTACGCCACAGCCATAGAAATGAGAGCTCCGACTCCATGTATTCCTGCGGCGGCCTTATCATTGATTTTGACAGAAGGCTGATTTCCCTTGACGGGAAGGAGATCCATCTTACCCAGATTGAATATAAGCTGGTATCATTGCTTGCAAAACAGGCGGGCAAGGTGCTGACTTATGATTACCTTATGCGACAGATCTGGGGACCTTATAGTGACAACAACAACCAGATCCTTCGGGTCAACATGGCTCATATCCGGAGAAAGCTGGAAAAAAATCCTGCTGAACCCCAATACATTTTTACGGAGATTGGCGTCGGATACCGGATGCGAGAGGAGTAAGGGCTCTTTTTACCTTTTTTAAATCACTCCTCTCATGGCGCTTTTTGCGCTGCTCCTCTTTCTTTCGAAACACGCCCTGAGCCCCTGCCTCATCTGTGGCTTTCATGGTTTTTACTACATATATCCTACCGTTTTCCGCTTTTTTCATGCGGATCTTGCCTCGGACAAATCCATGCTGCGGACAGACTCCCAAGCAAAAATACTGCTTTTGATTTAAAGAAAACCATCTGACCTTTTTCCGAAGCATCCTTCTGCAATGAGGGCAGATCAAATCTGCCACGGTTTTATCCCCAATAGCATCTTCCTTTGTTTCAAACGTGCGTGACACAAACTTGAAATATGTGGGAAACCTTAAAACAACCTGCTCTTCTTCCGTCTCCGGCACCCGGTAATAATCCATGGAAACATATGGTTCCCATAAGCAAATATCCATATGCCGCAGAATCATTCCTGTATAGTATGCATCATCAAGGGCCTGGTGAAATGGCCGGTTCTGCTCCACTCCCAATTCTTCCACAGCATGATCCAAGGAAAGTTTTTCTTTTCCGTCTTTCTTAACAATCCCATATAATTTCTGAATATCATAATATAATAAAGGTTTTTCAAAGGGTATCTTCACGCCATAGAATTCCATATTTCTCTGTAACTCCGCAAGATCCATGGACCCCCATGTACAGAATCTGTAATCTTCACCGCACCATTCTATAAAATCCCGGACTGCTTCTGCAAAAGGTTTCCCTTCCGCCTTAAGCTTCCCCATGTCCATGTGTGTTACCTCGGAGATAATATAGTGAAGTTCCGTATACACCTGTGGGGTAATCAGACAGTGGAACTGCGATACTATCTGAAAATCAAGATTCATTTTTACGGCACCGATTTCTATGATTTCAAAGGGCAGGCACTCTAAGGAAGATTCCTTGCCTTCCGGGCTTTGATTCCATTCCAAGTCGAATACAATGTAGTTTTTCATAATACTATGCCTTTCATTTTTTCCATTCTATCACGGGGCCGGAAAATTGGCAAGGTACCCTTACCGAGGAAATGGGCAGGCAGCATGTTGTGGGCATAAGCAAAACAGGTTCAGGGGAGCCAAACACTGCCTCCCCTGAACCCCAAAACTTCACCTGAGAAATGCTCCCGGCTATTTTTTATTCATATTCCACTACATCCAGCCAGCTTTCCAGCAGCTCTCTCTCTCCCGGAAGCTTCTTTCCAAGCCTGGAAGCCGCAGTAATAGGCAGCCATCTCTGAACATACTGCCTTGCCGTATCGCTCATCTCGCAGAATGTATCCATGTACAGTTCAGCTACCTTCTGATCCTTCAGCGCAAACAGCAGGTAAGTGGTTGCTGCGTCAGCAGACGCATTTCCCTGAGTTGCATGGGACCAGTCAAGGATATGGTATCTTCCTTTTCCGTCAACAATAATGTTGCTTGGGTTAAAGTCGCCATGAAGCACCTTGTTATGTTTGGGCATACTGGACAGACGGGTATGCAGTTCATAACGGGTAGTCGCATTCAGCTCCTTGGAAGCGGAAATCTTGTTATTCCATTTGTCTTTCAGCTTATTCAGCTTAGGCATCTTCTTGCTGTGAACTTCCATCTGCAGGGCTACAAACTCTCTCATATATTTTTCCAGATTATCCGGATCTTCTTCCATAATCTGCTCCAGAGTCTTGCCCTCAATATAATCGGAGGTTATGCACCAGTTTCCGTCCTCTGTTACGTTTACGCCGCGAACCTTTGGAATCGGCAGCCCTGTTTCCTCTACCATAGCCTGGTTCAGAGCCTCATTCAGAACATCAGCCTTGGGAAAGTTCTTGTCAAATACTTTAACGGCTGCATCTCCTACCTGATAGATGATTTTATGAGTCCGTGTGGCTAAAATATTATCTGTCTTCATATTTTTCTCCCTTCCTTATACATTACCCTCTTGAAATACCTTATTTCGCACCTTCGCTCTTCTTATCTCCGTAGTATGCCTTCAAATACATCTCCTTAATCTCGCTCATCAGCGGATATCTTGGATTGGCTCCGGTACACTGGTCATCAAATGCCTGCTCTACCATATCGTCCAGAGTATCCAGGAAGTATTTCTCGTCTACCCCATAATCTGCAATGGATTTCTTCACGCCTACGGCAGCTTTCAGCTCCTCAATCTTGTCAATCAGTTTCTTAACGGCTTCCTTATCATCCTTTGCCTGAATCCCTACAAAGCGAGCACACTCAGCATACCTTGCACGGGTGTGGGGATACTGATACTGAGAGAACGTTCCCATTTTTCTCGGGCACTCTGCCGCATTGAATTCCACTACCAGGGAGATAAGCAGTGCATTGGCAATGCCGTGAGGCAGATGGTGGAATGCGCCCAGCTTATGAGCCATGGAATGGCATACTCCCAAGAACGCATTGGCAAATGCCATACCAGCCATGCAGGATGCATCAGCCATCTTTGCACGGGCCTCTACATTGCTTCCTTCATTATAACATGTGGGAAGGTATTCGAAAACATTTTTCATAGCTTTTAACGCAAGGCCGTCAGTATAGTCTGTAGCCATTACGGAAGCGTATGCCTCCAATGCATGGGTCAGCACGTCAACACCGGATGCGCTGGTCAGGCCCTTGGGCTGGCTCATCATATTATCCGTATCAATAATAGCCATGTTAGGCAGAAGCTGGTAATCAGCAAGCGGGTACTTTACTCCTGTCTCCTGGTCTGTTATAACTGCGAAAGGCGTAACCTCAGAACCAGTACCAGAAGAAGTCGGAATGGCAACAAAGTAAGCCTTCTCACCCATCTTCGGGAATGTATAAACTCTCTTACGGATATCAATAAAACGCATTGCCATATCCTGGAAGTCTACTTCCGGATGCTCGTACATTACCCACATGATCTTGGCTGCATCCATAGCAGAACCACCGCCCAGCGCAATAATCACATCCGGTTTAAATGCAGCCATGGCTTTTGCGCCTTCCTGTGCATTGGCCAGAGTCGGATCGGGCTGTACGTTGGAGAAGCACTGATATGCAATACCCATTTCATCCAGCTTGTCGGTAATCGGCTTGGTATAGCCATTCATATACAGGAAGGAGTCTGTTACAAGGAATGCTCTCTTCTTGTTCAGTACATGTTTCAGCTCGTCTAATGCAACCGGCATACAGCCTTTCTTAAAGTATACTTTCTCTGGTGCACGGAACCACAGCATATTTTCTCTCCTCTCGGCTACGGTCTTAATATTCAGCAGGTGTTTTACGCCTACGTTCTCGGATACGGAGTTGCCGCCCCAGCTGCCGCAGCCCAGTGTCAGGGACGGAGTCAGCTTGAAGTTGTACAGATCTCCGATTCCGCCATGGGAGGAAGGAGTGTTGATAACAATACGGCAGGTCTTCATGGCAGCTGCATGTTTTGCCATCTTCTCCTCTTCCCTTACATCAATATACAGGGACGCCGTATGTCCATAGCCGCCGTCTGCCACCAGTCTCTCTGCCTTAGCAACAGCCTCATCAAAGGTTTTTGCCTTATACATTGCCAGCACTGGAGAAAGTTTCTCATGAGCAAACTCTTCGGAGATGTCCACGGACTCTACTTCGCCAATAAGAATCTTGGCATCCTTGGGAACCTCAAGCCCTGCCAGCTGGGCAATCTTATAAGCAGGCTGACCTACTATCTTGGCATTCAATGCGCCGTTGATCAAGATAGTCTTACGAACCTTGTTAAGCTCATCCCCTTTTAAGAAGTAGCAGCCTCTCAGTTCAAATTCTTTTCTTACCTGGTCATAAACCGGCTCCATAACGGTAACAGACTGCTCGGAAGCGCAGATCATACCGTTGTCAAAGGTCTTGGAATGAATAATGGAGCTTACTGCCATTTTAACGTCTGCCGTATCATCAATAATAACCGGTGTATTTCCTGCGCCTACGCCCAGTGCCGGTTTTCCGGAAGAATATGCCGCAAGCACCATGCCAGGGCCGCCGGTTGCCAGAATCGTGTCTGCACCTTTCATAACCTCCTGGGTCAGTTCCAAGGACGGTACATCAATCCAGCTGATGATTCCTTCCGGAGCGCCTGCCTTTACGGCTGCATCCAATACCAGTTTTGCTGCTGCAATTGTACAGTTTTTCGCACGGGGATGTGGGGAAATAATAATTGCGTTTCTTGTCTTAAGTGCAATCAGAGTCTTAAAAATAGCTGTAGATGTGGGGTTTGTAGTTGGAATAACTGCTGCAATAAGGCCAATAGGCTCAGCAATCTTCTTGATGCCGAAAGCCTTGTCCTCCTCAATTACACCGCAGGTTTTGGTGTTCTTGTAAGCATTGTAAATATACTCTGCCGCATAGTTATTCTTGATAACCTTATCCTCAACTACGCCCATGCCTGTTTCAGCAACAGCCATTTTTGCAAGAGGAATACGCTGCATATTAGCAGCCTTTGCAGCCTCAAAGAAGATTTTGTCTACCTGCTCCTGGGTAAAGGTAGCAAATACCTTCTGTGCTTCACGCATTGCCTTCATTCTGGCTGTCAGCGCTTCCACACTGTCGATGATTTCTGGTACGGTGTTCTTTTCATTCTTTGCCATACGGGACCTCCTAAAGAAAACTTTGTTTACTGGTTTCTTGATATGTTGCTTTTGGGATTGATATTTTTTTAACATATCTTATGTCTCTATTGTATCATTTGTTAAAAAAATGTCAATACTTTTTTAAACAAACTTACATAAAGTTTTTTGCTATTTTTGTGCATATTTTTCTGTGCAGAAATTCACGATATTTATTCTGAAAATATCGAATCCTTAAGGTAGATCTGTGCACTTGCTGCACTATCCATACTGTGCCGGAATACCGCTTTTGCATTCCGTATAACCCCTTTCATTCATGGGGGTGCCGGGAAAGCGCTATTGAGGCTGCTATGAAAATCCCACCGCCAATAGACAGTTTCTGTTCAGGGATGCCAGCTGCGTCCGCCAGACCTTCATGTGCGGAATGTGTCCGAAGCTTGGGCCATAGCAGGGGCTAATTTAAAAACTGTCTGCTGTATGACAGCTGACAGGGATCACGTCACATACTGTCAGCTTGTTTTCAATGACCCGGAATTTTATGTCAAACCCTCCGAAGGCTACTCCATAGATCCGTTCATTATCCTGAACATAGGCAGGGCGGGGATCTTGAGCCAGCACTCCTATGATTGCCGCTCTTTTTTCCCTGGGATACCGTTCCAAGAGATGTTCCGGAAATTCCACTTCCAATTTATGGGCCATGGTTTCTCTGGTATATCCCTCTGATGCATCAGGACGGCAGTCTGTAAACGGAATGTAGGGCTTTATATCATAAATGGGGGTCTTATCCATCAAATCCGCCCCTGAAACTTGTATTACCATCCCCAAATGCCTATCTGCCGCTATACGCTCCAATCTGACACAGGAAAGGCCAATATCATTAGGCCGAAACGGTGATCGGGTGGCAAATACTCCCATTCTTTTCTTTCCACCCATCCGGGGAGGCTTTACTGTAGCGGACCAGCGGTCTTTCCCTGATTGGGAAAACTGCCACAAAAGCCAGATATGAGAAAACTCCTCCAGCCCTCTCAATGCTGACGGATTCCGATACTCCGGTTCAAATATAATCGTCCCCTGCAGTTCCTTTACCAAACCGCTCTGCCGCGGTATGCCGAACTTATCCGGGAAGTCTGTGCGGATATGGGCTATGATCTTCATAGGATTCCTCCTCAATAATGAAGCCGTAATGCTGAGATTACTTAAAAGTCCGCCGCCGATTAGGCGGCATGCATTCAGGGATGCCAAATGTGCACGCCGGACTCTCATGTGCGGCAGTACGTCTGCTGCCGGGCACATGCTGGTTTTCTTTTAATTATATCAGACTACAAAAATATTGACAAACGTATTTTTCTTTGATAGACTATGAAAAAGAACATGTGTTCGATTTTGTAAAGGGGGAAATCTATTAAAATGTCTGCCACTACCATATACTGTAAATATTGCCATCAGCGCCTATTTGACATTATACCAGGAAGCAGAGGAAGCATTGAGATTAAGTGCTCCCGCTGCCGCAGAATTATGAGAATCACGCTTATAGACATGGAAAAAAATAAGGGCTACCTAGCAAAGGAATGATTTTATCAATTACCAAATAGCAGGAGAGACACATGACCGGAAGGCATGGTGTCTCTTTTTTTATTGCGATCCTGCCCTGATAACTGGACAAATGCCGTACGTCAAAGGGCCCTCCAGCATCAGTAAATACCATATAAGAAGAAAGGAAAAGCTATGGATTACTATATTAAAGTCAACAATACCCCCGTTCCCGTAACCGAAGAAGTCTACAAAGCATACTGCCATGGTGCCAGAAAGGAACGCTATTTCCGGGAAAGCGATATCCGAAACCAGACATTTTTTTATGATGCCCTGGACACGGAAGAACTGAACGGCAGTGACATGTTCTGCGATTTGTCAGCAGAATCTGTAGAGGCTGCAGCCGAAAAACATATTCTGCTGGAAAAATTGAAAGGCAGTATAGCCGATTTAAATGATGAAGAGCGGCATCTTATATGCAGGCTTTATGTATACGGTGATTCTCTTCGGCAGCTATCCAGAACATCAAATATTCCCGTAACTACCCTGCACGCACGCCATCAAAGAGTTTTAAAAAAGCTGAAATTTTTTTTAGAGAATTGATCGAACATATGTTTGTTTCATCGGATGAATAGTAGAGGAGGAGAGATAACATGAAGAAAGCAATTCAATATCTGTTTCGTTGGTTTATCAATTTCATTCTGGCAGCAGCCGTGCTTCTGGCAGCGGCAGTATGGCTTCCCGGCCTGTTCCACATGAAGGCCTATGTGGTAAAAAGCAGCAGCATGGAGCCTGCCATAATGGCCGGAAGCGTTATTTACATCAGTCAATACGGGGAAGAAGAAAGTATTTCCCCGGGAGATATTGTCAGCTTTCAGGCAGGTGATGCAAAAGTTACCCATCGCATCGTTGCCGTAGATTCGGAGCGCGGCAGCGTAACTACTAAAGGAGACGCAAATCAGGTTTGCGATTCCGCCCCCACATCCTTTGACGCCATTGAAGGCAAAGTCCGTTTCTGCATTCCTGCCATCGGTTATTTTCTGCTCCGTTAACATAGATAGCAGCACACTGACATTTCAAAAATAGACAAGGAGGTTTGTTTATGGAAAAAAGTAAAAAAACATTTAAAAACAGAGCCAAACTATTGGCAGCCATATGTCTTCTGGCCCTTTTAAGCCTTGGCGGTACCATGGCCTATATGACGGATCACGAGTCAGCGGAAAACAAATTTACTGTAGGAAAGGTGGATTTTAATCTTTATGAGAGAAACTGGGACGGGGAACTTCCCGACGGCACCTATGCCACTTCATCTGATGCCACGCCGTCTGACGCCCTGGGTATTGAGCAGGCGAAGGATATGTATGCAGGAAAAGAGATCACCAAAGATCCGGCCATCAAAAACAACAGTAAAAATGACGCTTACCTGAGAATGACCGTAAAAATTCCTGTTGCCACTGTCAGCACTGCCGACAGAGACGGCAACCTGATCAACGGAGGACTGCCTCAGAAAACAGAACTGTTTACCTACCAGCTTAATCCTGATTCCGGAATGCGGCTTGTGTCTCCGCAGCCCTCTGTAGAAAACGGATACCATATCTATGAATATATGTATACCGGAAACGGATACAGTGAAATACCTGTCCCGGCAGGTCATGATATTCCTCCGCTTTTCTACTCTGTTTTGTTTGCCAATATTGTGGACGGTGAGATCAGCGAAAATACAGAATTTATCTATGTAGACTTTAAAGCGATCCAGTCCGGCGGCTTTAACGGACCTGAAGATGCCTGGGCCGCTTATGCAAATCAGTCAGGCCAGCTGCACTGACAAAAACCGGTAAAACAAGAAAGAAGGTGATGGAACAATAAAATTGCAAATCTCCAGTCGAAAACGGCTGGAGATTTATTCTATAACGCAAAGTTTTGATGTTCAAAAGCAGTCATTCCCAACAGATTCTATCCGCCCGAACCGTATCCAGTTCTTTTAAATATATTTTAATAGCTTCTGCCAAAGGCATCTGTATTTCCCTGGCATCCGAAATCAGGTTCTTTGGCAGCTCTCCTGAAGAAATAGCAAGCCTGTATACAGAATCAGCTTCCAGTTCTTTGTTATTTTTCGTAAACAAAAGATAGTCATACGGATTTCCGTTTTCATCCTGGTCAAAGCCTGCCTTCTGCATTTCCTTAATTTCTTCACCAGTCAGCTGAAGCACGGAAATTGCAGATGACCTGGGCCGAAACATATTTATATGGTCTGTGTCGATGCTGCCTTTATATATATACCAGGCAATCCCCTGTTCATTGCAGTTATCATTGCCATGGTATTCATTCAGAGAAATCATGGCACAGTCCGCATCAGCTGCTTTTCCCTCGGCAATGGCAACCAGCTCTGCTGTTTTTTCGATTGTGAGAGTTTCTTCTGCTACTGCAAAAATATCCTCAGAGGAGCCTGTCAGCGTATCATAATTGATTTTGTCAAATCCTTCCAGCATTGTATCCACATCTATGTTTCCCTTTATTAGTTCTTTGATTTCCTGCGCAATGGGTATGAGAAGTTTTTCCCATCCCACATACACAAGCGGCACGGTTCTTCCCCTGTTTACAAACTCTTCAATTTCCAGATAGGGGCTGTCTTGAGGAATAGAGCCTTCGTTTAAAGAAGGCATATACTGTGTGCTGTTGGTCATAAAGGCTCTCTGCCCTTCTGCCGTGGAAATATAATCCATAAACTCTAATGCATCTTCCAGCTTCTGTTCATTTCCATGTTCCGCAAGAGATTTATTGATTCCTATATATCTGGAAACAGTCCTTGTCAGCATATTATTGCTTCCGTCCTCACTGAGCCATGGCATATTTCCAAATTCGAATATCTTTCCGTTTTCAACGGTACTTTCATATTTGTTAAGCCCCAGGCACATGAAAAAGACACATTTTCCTTCATAAAAGTCCTGAACATCCATATGCTCTGTTGTAATAAAGCCATGTTCCACCCAGCGGTTAAAGTATTCTGCTGTTTTCCTCAATTGGCTGTTTTCTGATGCTGTCTCCTCTCCCTTTAAAAACTTTTCCTTCCATTCCGTCCCTTCCGGCGTTCCAAAATATACGGTATTCCCGATATTGAAGAAATAGTTAAACGGGTATCCATCCAGGGACATGCCATGCCCCATGGTTTTGTATCCTGCTGCCTCAATTTCCTGGGATAAGGCAACAAGCTCTTCAAAGCTTTTTGGAACCTCCCATCCGTTTTCTTCCAAAATGGTCCTATTATAATAGATGCCTGTCAGCTGGTACCCTGATGGCAGAAGATAAATACTGCCGTTCACATCCATGCTGTCCAGCAGTACAGATGAGTAATTGTTTACAAAATCATAATTTGACAGATCTAAAAGATATTTTTCCTGAAGCTCTTTTCCATAGTTCTGCGTACTAATATAGATATCCGGAATATCCCCGTTTTCCAGAGAATGTATAGCAAATCCTGTTCCGTTCATTCCTCCGTAACTGGTCATTTCCAGCTTTATATCTGGATATTTGCTGCAAAATGTTTCTACAAATTCTTCTGTAATCAATTTATTAAAGCTGACTACTGTTAAAGCATCCTTTCCGCTTTCCTCTTCCTTTACAGTCGTAGATTCCGATGGCGCCTTGGCTGCCCTTTGACATGCGGCCAATACGCCGGCTGCTATTCCTCCGCATAAAAGTATGCACACAGCTGCGCTTTTTGCTGCAATCCTTTTCATACTTTGTTTCACCCTTTCTTTTCAGAAAATAAGCTGCTTATAAATTTCCATTGAATTCTGACAAAAGATACTTCAGCTGCTCTGGTATGAGAGGCTTGGTCAGATGAGCATTCATCCCTGCTTCTTTGGTTGCTATAACATCTTCTTCATATACATCTGCTGTCATTGCTAAAATCGGTATTTTCTTCGCATCCGGCCTTGCCATAGCCCGAATGGCCTTTGCAGCATCAAGGCCATCCATAACCGGCATGTGTACATCCATAAGGATTATGTCAAAGGTTCCCTCTGGTTTCCCACTGAAAATGTCTACTGCCTCCTGGCCGTCTGATGCCATTGTTACCACTGCCCCTACTTCATTCAGCATTTCCCTGGCAATTTCCAGGTTAAGCTCTGCATCGTCAGCCAAAAGCACTTTCAGACCTGCCAGGTTAACCGCTTGTATATGCTTCTTCTGCATATCATAGAAATGGGACATAGTTTTCAGCAGCATATCAATATCGACAGGTTTTGACAGGTGGGCATTCATCCCCGCTTCATGAGTCCGCCGGATATCTTCCTCGTAGGCATTGGCAGTCATGGCAATAATGGGAATGGTTTTTGCATCCGGCCTGTCTAAGGCGCGTATAGTTTTTGTAGCAGTAATTCCGTCCATAACCGGCATCATAATATCCATAAGTATAGCATCAAAAGTCCCTTCCGGATGGCTGGAAAAGGCATCTACAGCCTCCTGGCCGTTCATTGCCGGAGTAATTGAAGCTCCCTCTCCCTCCAAAATGCTCTGTGCAATTTCCAGATTCAGCTCCACATCCTCTGCAAGCAGAATATTCATGTCCTTCAGATCTATGCGGAAACCTGTCTGAATCTCTTGCGGCTTCCCGTTTTTGTCAATCTCGATCCAAAGTTCGATAATGAATTTTGTCCCTTCATTAAGCCTGCTTTTGACTTCCACCGCTGCCCCCATTAAATCCAGGAACTTTTTCGTAATCGCCATTCCAAGTCCGGTTCCTTTGTAGGTGGTTCTTGAACCGCCGTCTTCCTGGGAAAATGCATCAAACAGATGAGGCAGGAATTCTTCTTTCATTCCGATTCCTGTGTCTTCCAATTCAAACCGGAAGCGGGCTCTGTGAGCCTCGCTGTCTGTCTCTATCGCCCGAAAAAATATTTTCCCGCCATCCGGTGTAAATTTTACGGAATTCCCCAAAATATTAATAAAGACTTGGCGAAGATGAAGCTCGTCTCCGATTAACAGGGGATGTCTGATGGAATCTATCTCTTTTATTAGTTGTACATCCCTTGTTACAAGCTGTCCGCCTATAATGGAAATGCAGTTATCAATACAGGTTCTGATATCAAAACTTTTATGGTTTATTTTGGTTTTCCCTGACTCGATGCGGCTCATGTCCAGTACGTCATTGATCAGCCCCAGCAGATGCTGGGAGGAGCCGCTGATTTTATGCAGGCAGTCCAGAACCTTATCCTGGCTTCCTATATTTTTTATGGCAATCTCTGTCATTCCCATAATTCCATTAATCGGAGTACGGATATCATGGCTCATATGGGATAAAAAATCGCTTTTGGCCTGATTGGCGCTTCTGGCCTCCTCTGCTGAGGCCAAAAGCAGCTGATTGGCTTCATCTTTTTGTCTCATCAGCTGTCTGTCCGCCTTTGAGATCATAGTAATCACAATTACAGTGATTGTCAGGCCTATGAGGACAGCGGAAACAATCCCGAAAAATAACATCGTCCGGTTCATGAGAAGCGTAGAATTGGCTCCAAGCACCTTAGTGGGCACAAATAAAAGAAGCTGCCAGCCTGCCGATGAAACCGGAGCATTGGTAACAAACCAGTTTTGTCTTTCTGTACTGCTTTTTAAAAATTCAAACTCCAGCGCAGTACTGTTTCCCTGCTCCATATTCTCCACAAAATCCCCATAAGTTCCCCCATGGATAATATTGTAATCTTTAAATGCATTGAGAACATTGTATCCTTCTATAAAGTTGTCAGTATACGTATATTTATAAAGCCTTCTGCCGTCTGCATTGACCAGATAGGTATAACATTGGTTTCCAAAACCAGCTACGGAGATTTTTTCCCTCATCCATTCAATATCCACTGCAAGGGCCAAATGTGTAATCTCTTCTTCTCCTATGGTTACAGGGTCTGACAGCCGCTTCATAAACACAAAATAACTCCTTGCGTCTGTGTGGGGGATCTCCGCTGTGATCTGCTGCTGAGCTCCCATTTTATCAGTCAGAAATTCCGTCTGGGGCCAACGGCCTGTATGATTGTCAGATGAATAGTAGTTAGCTTTCCTGTCAAGGGCAAGCACGATGCTGTTGTTTTTATCAATAAAGCTGGATATACTTACAAGCGTCTGCATCAGCTCTTTGTCTGATGTTATTCTATCCATACTAAGCAGATGTTCGCAGACGGAAACCTGCTGCCATGAGTATTCAATTACATTATCCACTATTTCTGATGCTTTATCTGCAAACTCCACAATATGGCTCTTTCGTTCTTCGAAAAGCTGAGTATCAAGAAAAGACACATAGTCCCAAGACGCTATGGTCAAAATTATAACCGCAATTACGGCAAAAAAAGCCGGAGTTCCTTTCCGGGCCTTTCTTAACCTCTCTTTTTGTCCGGTCCTATCCTCCAGCTGCCTCTCTTTTATATTCATATAAAATCCCTCTCTGTTGCCCTAACATAAAGCTATACACTATTATTCTACCACATATCTATTCCATTATCATCCTTTTTTTAGCGTCTTTATCTTTTTGGCCGGAAGGCGGATAGTTCTGCCTGTCTCTATATAATATTCAAAAAGCCGAAAGAACGTTGATCATTCTTTCGGCTTTTAAATCATATCTGGATAATTTAGTTAAGATCTCCCGCATCAAAACCGTTCTGAAGCGCTTTCTGATAGTTTACATTGGCTTCACGGATAAATTCTTCATCGTTCTGTTTTTCTGGCGGAATATATGCAGACCCCATTTTTCTCTGACGAAGGTTAAACTGATTCATCTCCTGCTCAAGCAGTCTTGCATCTTCCCTCATCTCACTGCTGGCAGCAGCTGCTTCCTCATTGACAGACAGGTTGGAAGTAATGGAATCATTGATCAATTCCACCTGTGTATGTATGTGGGAAATAGCCTCTTTCTGTTTCATGGAAGATCCTGAAATACTGGCAACTGTTTCAATAATCTTATCAAGATCATCTACAATATGCTGGAATGTGGCAAATGCCTCCGAGCTGGTTTTGCTTCCGTCTTTTGTTGCCCGCATTGTGGCTTCAATCAAGGTCTTGCTCTCATTAGCAGCCTCTGCGCTCTTAAGCGCAAGCACGCGGACTTCATCCGCCACCACGGCAAAGCCTTTTCCGGCTTCCCCGGCGCGGGCCGCCTCCACAGCAGCGTTTAGGGCCAATATGTTCGTCTGGAAGGCTATATCATCAATCAGTTTAATAACATTGGCAATCTTCTGGGAAGACTTATTGATTTCGTCTACTGATTTAACCAGCAGCCCCATCTTTACATTGCTCTCCTGCATATCCTGCCGCATAGACTGGGACACATTCGTCGCATGTTCTACATCTTTTGCATTCTGCGTCACCAGATCCGTGGTTTCATTGGTAAATTTATTCAGTTCATTTACGGCACCCGCCTGTCTGGATGCGCTGTCCGCCAGCATCTGGCTGGCATTTGCAATATGCTGGGATGCTGATGCCACAGACATAGCTATCTTAATGATCTTTGCAAACATAAAGTCATTGGACTGCACAAGGTGGTACAGATTTTTACCCAGCGAGTCTTCATGGGAGCGGATATTGACGAACACCGTCATATCTCCTTCAGCAAGCCGTTTCACTACCCGCACATTCTCCTGAATGCTTTCTACCATTCTCTGGAAGGATCGGATCATGGAGCCGATTTCATTGTCCTCATTGCCTTCCAGCACGCTGCTGTCAAATTCAATCTGATCTGCTCCCTGGGAAAGTCTCTCTGACCAATCTGCAACTGCGGTAATGGGACCAGAAATCTGCTTCGCTGAACACGTTCCATAAAATACTGCTATAATGATTCCCACGGCAGCGCTGACAACATTTAAAATAATCATAAGGAAAATCAATTTGTCCAGTTTCTCAGAAGCCTTGTTTGCTGTAGTCTGGTACTGGTTTGAAATCGTGTCAAGTCCGGTAATTACTTGTCTGGTCAGCGGTTTGATCTCTTCCAGAAATCTTTTATAGGCCGCTGCTTTATCCTCTTTCGCCAGCAGCAGAATCTCTGAAGCCTGCTGATGCATCTTTTCATGAGGCGATTTAATTGACTGGAGGGTATCATTAATCACCCTGTCAGAAAGATCTTCATCACTTACTCCAAACATCCACTTTCCAAGTAAACAGGTGTTGTGATCCAGGCTTCCGGTAAATTCCGTTCCATTTTGAATGCTTTCATTAAATGACTCCAGCCATTCATAATGTTTCGCCAAAGCAGACTTTGTGTCAGCTTGATTATTTCGGTTTTGGGACACTGTGCGATAATTCCGGTTTACCTGAACTAGAGAAACCAAAGATATGATCACCAGCAGACACATTACCATAATAACCCTGCTGTAACCTGAAATAATTTGTTTTCGGATAGACTTCACCTTTTTTTTATTCATTTCACCCTCCTTTTTGGCATTATGTACTTTCAGTGCTTTTCTGTATCCAATCCTTCATGAACGATTCTTTGTCATATATGCACAAATTTATAAGGTATGAATTATACATATGTCAGTTAAATTGCATGCATCTGACAAAAAATCAGCCAATACTGCAGATATCGGAGACTCCGAAAGTATATGGTTTACACAAATTTTCTTTAAGGCCGCAAAACCCCTTCTTCTGTTTTTTAACTATATCAAAACCTAACTGATTGGTCAAGTATGGAATTAAAAAACCATCTATATAAGGTAATTCTATCTGATTCCCTGCAGGCCATGATATTGCTTGTTATCTGCCAGACAGGAACGGTTTCCGGCGTTATACCGGAAACCGCTGTTTGCTGTAGTTCTTTATTCGATTTGGAGTAGAAACTATTGGTTGTCAGCTGTAATCGCTTTGGCCGCTGTACGTCCGGAAACAATGATTTCCGTGATCGCATTACCGCCCAGCCTGTTGCCGCCATGGATACCGCCTGTAACCTCGCCGGCTGCATACAAGCCTTCGATTGCCTTGCCGCTTTCATCCAATACATGGCGCTCCGTATCTACTACCACGCCGCCCATGGTGTGGTGGGTGGAAGGAGCCATCAGACGGATAGTAAGTGCCGTACCTTCCAATTTGTAAGAATCAACATTGTAGCTTCCATCTGCATTCTTCTCAACATCTCCGATAGTTCTGGAAGCAATGGCTTTTCCTACTTCCTCAAATTCGCCCTGGCCCATAACTGCCTTGTCATACTTCTCAATGGTTTCCAGAACCGTCTTAGCATCCGCTGCCACTCCGATCTCTTTAAACAGGGCATTCAATTCTTCTTCATTTGCGTTCCTTCTGTAATACCTGCCTTCAAAATCGCCTTCCTTGGCAAGCTGAATTGGGCCTGGAATCATCTCGGACGCATTATAGATCTCCATAAATACGCCTTTCGTTCCATTTACCTCAATGCCGTTCTTAAACTCTCCAAGGGAAAGTACATCCCTCTCAGAACCCTCGTCTACAAATCTCTTGCCGGTAGTGGGGTTAATATATACAGCATAGTTACCGCCGCCAAATGCCAGGTTTCCGTTGTCAACCCAGCTAATAGGCATCATCTGGGTCCAGCCTTCGCCTGTAACAGCCGCTCCCGCTTCCTGAGCCATCTCAATGCCGCTGCCTGTCAGAGAACTGCGGTTTGTAGTCTTAGTAGCCGTGGTTAAATATTCAGGGGACCAGTAGTTATTGGTATCAACAACTTTCTGAATGTTGGCTGCATAACCGCCAGTTGCCAGAATCACGCCTTTGGCTGCCTTAGCAGTAACCTTCGTGCCGTCATACATGGTAGCTTTTACGCCTGTTACCCGGCCATCCTCAATAATCAGTTCTTCTGCAGTAGTTCTGGTCATGATCTGATTCTTCTCGTCTTTCTGCAGGAATTCCGTCATAGGAGCCATGAAATATGTTCCCCAGCGGCCGCCATACTCTTCAGTCTTGCCGTCTCCGTCAGCATCAACGTTTGCACCAATAAACTCATTCTCTCTGTACCAAAGCGCACCGATCAGCGTAGGCTGCGTGTCTTCCACGAAAGTGGAACCCATAGCCTCAAGCCAAGGCTTAATATCCTGGCCGTCTTCAATAAATTGTTTTACAAGATCAACATTGCCATAAATCCACTCTGTACCGTCGGCGCTCTGACGAAGCCCTCCATAGTATGTCTGGAAAATGTGCAGATTTAATGTAGAGAACAGTGTCAGTTCGGTTTCTGAAACGCCAGAATCCAGTTTGGGCTGCGCCCAGTCAAGATATGCCTTGATCTCTTTCTTCAAAGCCTGCAGCGTAGGCAGATAGTCTGCATGTACGCCATGTTTGGAAAGCTCAGCTGCATCACCTGCCACATACTCATGGTCTTTGTAATAATCTGCGTCAAACTCTTCCTCAGACCAGTTATAAATCATTTTCAGCTCATTGATACAGCCATTTACAGATTTTACTTTATTATATGTATTGCCGTCGAAACCGACACCGGTGGCGGCATCAGGATCTTTCTCATCCCATACCAGATAAGGCATAACGCTCTGATACTGTCCGCCGGATACCAGAGTGTTGCCTCCGATCTCAGCATTTTTCTCAATTACAAGTACTGTATTGCCGTCCTGAGCAGCCTGTGCAGCAGCGCTAATGCCTGCTCCGCCTGCTCCTACGATTACTACATCCCAGGTATCCTCAATGGGTTCCTGCGCTTTCACCTCAATGGTGTTGGCAGCAAACTGTGAAGAATTGGTAACGTCGGCTTCTTCCGCTGCAGCATTCACGGCAGCTTTCAGCGCACGGCTGGAGAATGTAGCTCCAGACACGCCGTCAACTCCTGTACCGTTTGCTTCAATCATCTCAGGAATCAGAATGTCAAAAGCGATATCGCCTACATGCTCGGTTTCTTTGCTGGAAATGACCTCAATAGCTGTAACTGCCTTATCATCAAATGTTACACTGACTTCCACAGGTCCGTTGTATCCATCAGCGCTGCCTGTATACGTTCCGGCAGTAAATGCCAGTTCGCCGTCTGACGGCGCTTCCTCGCCTTTTGCCTGACTGATGGCACTTGCAGCAGCTTTCTTAACTGCATCTGAGGTAATGGTGGCGCCGGCTACCGCATCAATCTCCCCGGACTGGGCGTCCAGAATCGCCTGTTTTAAGGTGTCAAAAGCAGCTCCTCCCACAGTAGGCGTTTCATCCGCCCCTTCAATGGCCACATCGGTAATCTCGCTGTCATTGACTGTAACGGTTACCGTAACCGGACCGCCAAATCCCTGTTCAGAAGCAGAGTATGAACCTGCGGTATACAGTGATTCCGCAGCCTGGGTCTGGGCTTCAGTTGTCTCCGGCGCCTTTGATGATTCTGGTGCAGCAGTTGTTGTCGAAGCAGAAGATCCCCCGGAGCAGGCTGTCATCGAAACTGCAGTTACAACGCTAACTGTGGTTAATAAAACTTTGCGTCTCATTTTGCCTCCCTCTTCCTGCCAGAATGGCTTCTGCAGCCTCTGGCTTTTCATTTAGAATATTTGTTTAATAAACCATATATATTAAACCACATATTAGGCAAAATTTCAATAATATTTTGGGGGACAGATGTCTTGGCGGAGACGATCTGTACAGCCTGACTACTGCACCAATGGCTGCCTTTCTACACTAAAAAGACAGTGGACTCCCGCTTAATTCTTCATCTTACAATATGCCACTGCCGCTAACGTACTCACCAGCGTTGCTGCAATTGCCGGTGCAATTATCCCCGCCGGATTCACACTCCCATACTGCTGCCTGTAAGCAATCATATTCACAGGTATCAACTGCAGAGAAGATATATTCAATATTAAAAACGTACACATTTCACTGCTTGCAACACGTTCCCCATTTCTTCCTGCTGCCTTATTATCGCTTAAATACCCCGGATTTCCCCGCTCCTCCTCCAATCTCGCAAGTTCTTCCATGGCCCGAAGCCCTGCCGGCGTAGCCGCCCACCCCAGTCCCAGAACATTGGCAATTATATTGGTTGCAATGGCGTCTTCTGCCGGATGCCCTTTTGGCAGGTTGGGGAACAGAAACTTAAGAACCGGCTTCATCCTTTTAGTGATTTGCTCAATCAGCCCTGCCCGCTGTCCAATCTCCAAAATCCCCGTCCACAGCGCCATTACCCCAAGCATAGTAATGCATAGGCTTACAGCTTCCTTGGCAGAGTCAAGCACGCCTTGAGTAACCTGACTCATGGTTCCGTGGAGTGCACCCCATAAAATTCCTACAAGTACCATAAACGCCCAAAGATAATTTAACATTTTCCACACCAGACAAAAGCCAATCTTTTCCCCATCTTATGCAGAATAACCACCGCTTATACCAAAGATATTAAAAAGCAGAGCCCTGTACCGTCTTAATGACGGCCGCCGTCATGTCTGTGCCGCCTCTGTCTTTGGCCGCCTGGCTTTCTGTCTTCCCCATAGACTGCCTCCCGCCCTGCCTCTATTAATAAGGCATCTATTAAATCCTGTATTTCTCTCATGGTCATACTCTGTATTTCATCTGCAGTTATGCCAGGGCAAAGCGTCTGCAGTTCTAAGAATGCCCTGTACTTTCCGCAGGACATGCCATGTTCATGGGCTTCTGCCACATCGCTGGAATCAGCAGAATAACAATAAGTGTTTCTATGGCCTGCTGCGCAGGATTGCATATCGGAAAGTATCCTTACTGATTGACCACCTTGAGATTCAATGACCGTGATCGTTGCCACCTCTCCTTTGGACAACAGATCTCTGACTCTCTCGCTTTCTAATATCTGGCTGACTGCCTCCTCATAACTCAAATGCCTGATATTAAGCATCTCTGCCAGCTCTCTCCCATCATCATTATAAGTGTCCACTGCAATCACCCGGTCTAACCGGTTAATGCCTAATTCAATGGATGGATTCACATCAATGCTGATTTTTGCCGTGGGGGTAAAATAGAACCAGCGGCTGCTAATAAACAGAAACAGGAAACAGGCCGCAGCAGACATTATCTGCTGATAACCGGACAGCCGCCTTCTGGCGTATCCTTTCGTTTTCTGCGCAAGAAATGTCCTGGTCTTATCTTTTAATTCTTCCTCTGCCCGTATCTGGTCAAATGCTTCCTTTAACCTGTCATTCATATCTTTCTTCTCCCAGCTTCTCCCTGAGCATCTGTTTCGAGCGTGTCAGGAGCGTGTAAACCGTGTTGACATTTTTGCCCAGAATCCGGCCAATCTGCGGAGCAGTATACCCTTCATAGTAATGGAGATATACTGCTTCCCGGTATTTATACGGAAGCGCCAGCACAGCTTCCAGAACTTCCCGGTTGTCCGGCGGCAAAGGTGCCGGCTGATCCATAACCTCATCCAGCGATACCACATGGCTGCGGAAAAAACTTTTCAGCAAGTCCCTGCAGGCATTTATCGTTACTCGGATAAACCAGGCTTTTTCATGTTCTTCACTTTCAAAGGAAACAGAACTAAGGACATATTTCAAAAAAACAGTTTGAAATATGTCCTCGGTATCAGCATGATTTTTTAAATGTATCATGCAAAGCCGCCGAACAGTATCGGAATACTGCTCAATGGCTCTGTTTACCTCCTGTTCGCTTCGCATGGTTAAGCTCCGTTCCTGTTAACGTCCGTGTCTGTTGCGTCCCCCATGACAGCCATATCCCTGGCCTCTGCCTGGGCATGTATTGTTGGCATAGTTATCGCAAATACCATCATTGTCGACATCCGTATAATACACGCCATGACAGGTTCCGTCACTGCCTATGCCGCAGTTATCGCAGATTCCGTCACCGTCCTGATCCACAAAGACGCAGGACGAACAGGCATAATCGCAGACTCCATCGTTATTAGCATCATAATAATGGCAGCCTGATCCATGGCCTGCTGCAAATGCTTGAATTGTTCCAAAACTAAATATCAATACTGTGGACAAAATACCTGCTAACTGTTTTTTCATGTTCGTCATCTCCTTAAATAATTGGCAGCCTTTTCCGGCTTCAATTTAAATACGATTGAGAAAGACGAATCCATTCAAAAATTTTAAATATGGAATAACTTTTGAGCAGAGGCATCATCGAGGAACAGCCTCCAGTCCGGATGCGTTTTTAAAATAGTTGCAGGAATCACAGGTGAGACCGGCTGAGTAACCGTATTATAAACAGCCTCTGCCTTTACACCGTGGGGAACAGCAGAAACAATGTGCCGACAGGCCATAATCTGTTTTACGCACATGGTAACAGCTTGCTTCGGAACCTGATCCAAGTCGGCAAACCATCCCTCCCCCACCTGCTGCCTTTTGCAGCGCTCATCTAAAGTTACAATCTTGTATGCTTCTTTTGTATTGAAATCCGCCGGCGGGTCATTAAATGCAATGTGGCCGTTTTCCCCGATTCCTATAACTCCCACATCCACAGGAGCTTTAAGCAGCTCCTTTGACACGGATTCAATATTAGCTTGTATGTCTCCTTCACCATCCACGAAATGGGCGGCCTTCAAGGATACTTTGCTTACAAAACGCTCTTTTAAATACTTACGGAAGCTGGCTCCATGGCTTATGGGAAGCCCTACATACTCATCCAGATGGAACATCTCAACCTGTTCCCAGGCAACATCCATTTTTACCAGAGCATCCAGAGTTTCAAACTGGGATGCGCCTGTAGAAAGGATCATACGGGCATACCCCTGCTGTGAAATTGCCTGTGTCAGAAGCTGTGCTATGGCAGCAGCGGCATGTCCTCCCAGTTCCTGGGGAGTGGGCGATACGTTAATTGTTATATTTATATGTGGCGGCGTCCCCGCAGCCGGGCGCATGCAGGTTTACTTTAAAAGTCTCGCCATCGATTAGGCGGCATGAATTTAGGGATGCCAAATGCACCCGCCAGACTTTCATGTGTGGTGGTGCGTCCGCTTCCAGGCGCAGCAGGTTTACTATGGCAGTTTTACTATCTTGCACGGCAATCATTTCATTGGCTGCATGCAGCGGAAATTCCCAGCCTGCTAAAGGCTCAAAAGAAACCCAGGCAGCAGCCGAAAAATTGGAAGAATCTAAAGCTCCTGCTTCAGAAGCTTCTTCTGAAAATATGGGCGAAACCGTAAAATTTAAGCTGGCTGACAATCAGGCTGACGGACCCCCCAATGTAGAAGGAGATAATCAATTTATTAAATTGGTAAAAGAATATACCAACGGAACTGTTGAAATTGAACTGTTTAATAATGGTGTTCTGGGCGATGAGGCTTCTGTTATAGATATGCTGCAGGCGGATACGCTGGATATTGCCAGAGTCAGCACAAACTCCATTTCTCCTACTTGTCCTGCCTTTAATGTATTCGGAATGCCCTATGTGTTTGCAAGTGATGAACAGAAATATGCGGCTTTAGACGGAGAATTCGGCCAAAAGCTGACACAGAAGCTGTTGGATGACACCGGACTTGTGAACCTGACTTACTTTGTATCAGGAGCCCGCTCGTTTTATACCAGCAAAAAGCCAATTAACAGCGTGGCAGATATGTCAGGCATGAAGCTGAGAGCACAGGATGATCCAGTTACCATTGCTATGATTGAGGCTTTAGGCGGAGCTGCTACTCCTATGAATTATTCAGAAGTCTATTCCGCCTTGGAAACCGGCGTAATCGACGGAGCCGAAAATGATTTTACTTCTTACTACAGCTCAGGCCATTATGAGGTTGCTCCATATTACAGTCTGAATATGCACACTGCCCCCTCTTCTCTGCTTGTTATGAGCGCCGGCTCCTGGAATAAACTAAGCGACGCCCAGAAAGATACTGTCATGAAAGCTGCAAAGGATACCGTACAGTTCCAGAGAGACTCTGTAGATGCATTTGTTAAAAAGTCCCGTGAGGCAGTGGAGGAAGCCGGATGTACAATCATCGAAGTGGATGTGTCTGAATTCCAGCAGACCTGCAGCCCTGTCTATGACAAATATCCGGAACTTAAAGAGTATCTGGATTTGATTAAATAAAAACCGCTCGTGATGAGAGCCTGTAAATTGCCGCTTTGTCTATCTGCTGTTTTTACAGGCCCTCATTTGATATCATTAATACCTTTTTTAGATTTTGGAGGTGACTTAAGTGAAACTCATTAAAAAGCTGGACAGTCTTTGCAAAAATATAACAAAAGCAGAGCGGATTGCGGCGGCAGTGCTGCTTTTGATTATGTTTATTATTCGCTTCATGGCGGTTATTCTGAGATATGTATTTAACTCTCCCTGGACCTGGTCAGATGAAGTGATCCTTATTATGCTGGTAGCTTTTGGATACCTTTGTATTTCCATAGATGTCTACAATGATGAGCATGTGGCCCTTACAGGAGTTTATAATATGCTTCCTGCTACGGCTAAAAAAGTTCTGGTTGCATTGCGCCACATTTCTATCTGCGTTTTCTTTGTCTTGATGACATATTATTGAGGCATAATATTTAAGATCAAATACCCCAAAAAGTTAGCTGCCACAGGTTTTTCCCAGGGAATCGTATTTTTTATCCAAATGGCTATGGCCGCTTTAATGTGCCTGTTTTGTATTGTTAATCTGATTAAAGTATTTACCCCGCAAGAACCGCAGCCTGCTGCAGAGGAAAAGGAGGTCAGCAAGTCATGACAACAGCTGGAATTGGAATCGGAATATTGTTTGGGACTCTGTTTCTTCTTATATTATTAAGAGTTCCTATTGCATTTTCTCTTGGGATTTCAGCAGTGGCGGCAGCACTGTATCTGGAAATTCCTCTTTTGAATATTTACATGAAAACTGTTACCAGTATGCAGAATTTCGTAATTGTTGCTTGTCCTTTTTTTATCATTATGGCCCAGTTTATGGCGTTTGGAGGCATTACCAAAAAGCTTATGCGATTCTGTAATCTGATAGTAGGACGGGTTCCCGGAGGTACCGCACTTGTAAATATCCTGGTATCCATGCTGTTTACAGTGATAAGGAAGTATGGAAACTAACTTATCATTAACGCTGACAAACAGGGTGCAAAAAAGGCAGAGAGTAGGATATTGTCTTGCTCTTTGCCTTTTTCATTTACTTTCTACGCTTAAAAATATTGTGGCATAAACCAATAAGTGCAACTATGAATATACCAAATTGAAACATATCAGCATATGTGACCATACAAATTTTCCTCCCTGTTTAACTCTTTTATTTTCTTGAATTTATGATACAATAAATTTTAGATAATAAAAATCCCTATTTTTTACTCTATTTTATAAAATAACTGAAAGGATTTAGAATGAATACTAACCTAAATTGTAAGGAAATTTTTTCACGAAGATTTTCTGAATTAATGAAAGAACATTTTCCGCCAATAAATAGCCACAAAAAAGAAAAACAGATTAAGCAAACTGCAAGAGAAGATTTTGCTCTTTTGCAAAAATTAGATATCAATAAGGCAAATGACTGCAAAAATTCTATTGATAGAAACAATGCTACTGCTACTATTAGAAAATGGAGAAATCCCTTAAATAAAGAAATGCCAACCTTACAAACTGCACTTAAATTATGTAAAATTTTGGAGTGTGATATTGAATATATTTTTGGAATATCAGATATAAAAAATAAAAATAACTTTCGTGCTTCTTCATATCTTGGTTTAAATCAAAAAACTATACAGGGAATAAAAGACTATTCAGATATTATTAAAGAATTGATTGATGTAATGGTGTGTAATGATAACGATACCTTAAAGTATATTTTAATTAATATTTTACAGTATGTTCGGTACTTCAACATTCCACGAATGACAGTGCAGACTATATCAGACGAAAAGCCCAGAGAACTATCTTATGACGAGAAACAAAATTATATCAAAAGTGTTACAATGGACGAATTAGGATTGGCTCTTCACGAAATAAACAATCGCTATGAAATTATCCGAGAAAGTGATTTTGCAAAAAGGAAAGAACTTCTAGAATTAGAAATACAAGTGGAAAAATTGAACATAAAAAGGTTAAAAGAAAAGTGATAATATAAAAATGTTACGCAATAGAACGCCATTTTTGAGAATAGACATAGAAAACCCTTACCCCGTCATTTCAACGCCTACAAAGCCGCATAAATCAAGGACAAAATAACCTCTATTGCGTAACAATCCCCATAATAGATTGAGGGCGAAAGCAGTCTGCTGATTTCGCCCTCTTGACTGCCCATTAGCAAAGGCGGGAAAAGCTGTCAAGGGCGCGTAGCGCGAAGTTTACCCTTGACAGCTTTTTCTGTCTTTGCTACTTCCTATCGGTCGAAGCGGAATTTCAATATGGCTTCAACCAGTTTCGCCTTTAATCTGTCCTGTGTATCGTCATTGATATGCCCTTTATACATAGACAGGTATTTGATGTGTGCGGTGTAGTGCCGCAATACTGCGTCTACCGCTTCCGGCTCTCCGGCAACGGCTTTTTCGATTACTTCAAAAGGTATCAGCTTTTTGTTCCTCATGTTCCAATCTCTCCCATTCTTTCCGCAACTGTTTCAGCGCAATATTTCTTCTGTGGTTTATCGTACTTCTACAACGCCCGTACAGTCTGCCGATTGCTTCATCATGATAACCGATGAAGTAATATAGCAACAAAACTTCTTGCCTTAACTCCGGCAATTTTGATAATGCCGTCGCTAACCGTTCATCATCAACGATAACTTCCTTTCCCAACACAAGAAATACGGTCGGCTTGTCCTGCTTTTCAAAGTAGCTGTCCATAGCAGACGGTTCAAAATATCGTTCTGACATCAGATAGTCAAGGGATATTTCCCGTTCCATTTTCCGCTTCAAATCCCTCCATGCGTTGATTGCTTCATGGCGCAGGACAACCTTGCAGAACGCATGGAAAGCATATTCAATATGCTCCATGAACTGTTCAGAATATCTCATTTTCTCTCACCCCCTTTCTTCCCAGTAGGGGGCTATTACAACAAAAACCCATGCAGAATATATCCGCATAGGTTCTTGGGTAATATGAGTTATTAAGACATACTAAATGATATGTGTATTCATATTCATAGGCGTAATAGTCCTTGTTAATTGTTTGGCTTTTTTTGACCGATAAATGACTATTCTATTTTGTTGCTGACATACTTTGCATTTCATCACGATTCCCCTTTGTTATCCGTAAAATAAGTCTGCTGACTTGATAGAAATTTCTTTATTGAACATAAAAAGAGCCGACAAACTGTGATTCTTATCACAAGTCTGTCGGCTCTGCGTCTTATGCGTCTGGCTCTTTATTGTTTTTGGATAACTGTTATTTGCAAATCCTTTACGTCAATTAAATTTTCCTGTCTGCACTTCGGGCAGTAGAGAGGAAAGTTCTTTAACTCCGTATCTGTCCTAATTTTCAATCGTGTCTTATTGCCGCAAACAGGGCATAATATCCATTTGACTTTATCCATTTTTATTTCGATTTTTTCTCCTCCTCTACCGTAAATACTTCCTCAATCGTTACACCAAAAACTTTTGCTATATTCCATGCCAATACTAAAGAGGGGTTATACTTTCCCTTTTCAAGATTTCCGATAGTTTCACGACGCACACCCACTTTTGAAGCTAATTCCTCCTGCTTCATATCAAATCTCGCCCTATACTCCTTTATTCTGTTTTTAATCATTTTTTGCATTTAACCTCTCTCTAATTTCCATTATAAAAGTTGAAAAAGCAAAAATGGCTATTGATACTCCAAATCCCAATGCTGTTCCAGCTGCTAATGGATTGCTGCTAAGATTGAAATGTGACAGTATCAAGGTTGCGGATGTTGTAATTAAGAGGTTTGATACAAACGCAAAAGTAGCGCATTTCCTCATGTTTTCAATAAACATTTCATCGGGATTTACCCAGAAATATTCAAAGAATAGGGCAAACGCAAAGAAACATAGGAATAAGGGTTCCTCCCCCAAAATCCCCCAAAATCCTAACAGAGAAAGAAAACCTATACAGCCATACCAATTTTTCATCGTGTTACTCCTTTTTTGTGGTGTATTTCGCACTTTATGTTATAAATATACCACATTATTTTCGATATGTCAATCTCAAATAATGTGTTCTATTCTAGTTGGCAAGCAGAACTGTACAGACATACTCTAAAACCACATTACAGCTCATAAAAACTTCGGTTTTTCTTTATCCATATTTGGCATTTTCCAAACTTCCCCGTATTAAGAAACAAGGAAAACTTTTTGAAGAATTTCTTTCAAATCTTCGTCAAAACCGCCCTGTGCGGTGTTGTAGGTAGTGAGAGGATTTTCAAGAGGGTTTGGGATTCTTCCCAACAAGCAAAATCTGTCCGGCAAGCCGTAGCGCGGACGGGCAGATTTACGGAAATGGGTACCCGTTTCCTATGCTTGCTCCGAAACTTATCATTTAGCAAATACGGAAAGGAAGGGAAAAGAATGGATTGGGAACTGGAAATCAAGGACAGCGGCTACCTGCCGGAAAAAGGGAAGCCGACAGAGGAAACTGTCTG